>NZ_JBFAZW010000115.1:0-33330 GCF_040682015.1 Dactylosporangium sp. NPDC051485 | reverse complement strand
GCCTTCGGCGCCGGTGGGGCGGGGAGCCGGCCCCTGACCCGGGCGCGGCACCGGGTCCGGCGGTTGGCCGCCGGCCGCCCAATCTCGTGGTGGGCCCCGGCGGGCCCCGGCCGCGGCCACCTCGGCGCGCAGGTTCGCGGTTGCCGCGACGCCGGCCGTCCCCCGGCGGTGTCACCCTGTGTCGCCACCTCGTTGCCGCCGGTCGCGCGGGCTAGGGCTCGGCCGGCGGGCGGACGAACGCGCCCTCGACCGCGCGGACCTCGACCGCGCCGCCCTGGGCGACGGCCGGGTTGGTGGCCGCGAGGCGCACGGCGGCGTCCAGGTCGGGGGCGTCGAGGATGTAGAAGCCGGCGACGACCTCCTTGGTCTCCACGAACGGGCCGTCGGTGACGCCCCCGGCCCGGACCGTGGCCGCCTTCGCGGCGGGCTCCAGCGCGAACGCCGCGGCCAGGGCGCCCGACTCCGCCAGCTGCGCGGCGTGGCGCTCGTGGGCCTGCGGGTCGGCCTCGGCGGGTGCCGGGTCCGGGGCGTAGATCAAGATCGTGTACTGTGCCATGGGCGTCGTCCTCGATGTGCGTGCGACGTGTTCGTCCTGCACCGTGCTGTCGAACGGGCGGCGCGAAATCGACAGTCCGGGACTGCGCCGGGGCGAAGGCATCGCACACCCTCGATCGAGATCGTATACGATCCTCCGGTGAGGAACGCATGGACGCCAGGCGCAGGCCGGTCGTGGCGGTGCACGCGGGCGGCGGTGCGGCCACCGGGATCGACGCTCCCGCCCCACGGCATCCGCTTGTACCATCTGGCGCCATGAGCGAGCGAAGGCTGAGCCGCCGCGGGCTGCTGCTGGCCGGGCTGGGCGCGAGCACGGTTGCCGTCGGGGCCGGCGCGGCCTGGTACGGCGGCCGCTTCTCCGGCCCGGCGACGCTGCGCTGGCGCAAGCCGCTGCCCGTCCCGGCCGACGACCTGTACCTGACCGGCGACACGCTGCTGGCCGCCGGTTCCGGCCTGACCGCGTACGCGGCCGGCGACGGGGCGGTGCGCTGGCAGTCCGACATCGGCCGCGGCGACATCGCCCCCGGCCGGTCCGGCACGGCGCCGTTCTCCAGCGACCGGGACTCGTTCGCGATCCGCACCGCGAGCGGCGACTCGGCGGTGATCCGGGTGGCCGCCCTCGGCGACGGGGCGCAGCGGTGGCGGCGCAGCTTCGAGGGGTACCTCGGCAGCGCTTTGCTCACCTGGGGCGGCACGGTCGTCGCCGCGGCGGACTCGGCGTCGGGCCGCGGCCTGGGCGCCTACGACGCCACCGGGCAGCGCTGGTGGCACGGCCTCGAGCAGGCCGACGACGGCCCGTTCGACCTGGCCGCGGGCGGCGGCACGGTGCTCGTGGCGGGCCGGCGGCTCTGCGCGCACGACGCCGCCGACGGCACCCGGCGGTGGAGCCTGGCCGCGGGGGACGGGCTCGCGTTCGGCCGGCCGGCGCTGCACGGCGACTTCGCGGTCGCCCTCGGCATGCGCTACATCGACACCGACTTCGGCTACCGCAACCTGGCCGTGCACGGCATCGACGTGGCCAAGGGCGAGGTGCGCTGGTCCTACGCCGCCCCGGGCGGGTTCCTGCTCGACGGGGTGCCGCCGAAGGCCGGCTCCACCGTCCTGGCCGTGCACGAGGACGGCACCCTGACCGGCCTGGACGTGTCCAGCGGCTGGGAGCGCTGGTCGGGGCGGGCCGACCCGACGGACCTGGCGGTGCTGGGGGACCGGCTGTTCGTCGCCCGGGCCGAGGGGGTGCTCACCGTGAACCCGGTGACCGGGGACACCGCCGACGTGCTGCCGGAGCGCGACGCGTACCGGCTGGCGGCCTCAGGCTCCCGGCTCGCCGTGGCCGCCGGTGACACGCTCGCGCTGTACGACGTGCGGTGAAGCCGTCACGGGGTCACTGCGCCGGGCGATCCTTCTTGGGCAGCTTGGAGACCACCCAGCGGTACGACTCGTCGATCGCCTCGAGGATCTCGTCCTCGGGGATGGCCCCGCCGATGCGCAGCGTGTTCCACCCGGACCGGCCGATGTACGCCATCGCCTTCGCGTCGTGGGGATAGCGGTGCAGCCACTCGTCGGCCGCCTCCCGGGTCGGCGCACACTTGACCCCGACGCCGCCGTCGCCGACGAACGCGAAGATCTTCGGCCCGACCTTGGCCACCACGTCGCCATCCCAGGGCTGGTCCGGCCACGCCCCGGGCTTGCCGAGGCAGTGCGCGAGCAGTTCGTCCCTCGTCATGGAGGTCAAGGTACTCGAGGTGGCGACGATGCCGGATGGGAACGCTCCCGAGGCCAGGGTGCCGGATGCACCGCGCCCGGTCTCACGGGTTAGTTCCGCGGAATTCGGGTTAGTGCCCTCTCATCCGAGTGGAAGGGGGTCGTCATGGCCCGACCCGTCCCAGGCCTCGAGGAGCACCCGGACATCGCCGCGTTGCGTGCCCGCTACGACCAGGTGTCGGAGACACCGGCGGCGCGTATCACCGACGGTCTGCTGGTGCTCGCCGGGATCTACCTGGCCATCAGCCCTTGGGTGGTGGGCTTCCCGCCCTTCGAGGGCAACCTGTCGGTGAACAACTTCATCTGCGGCGTGGCCACCGCGCTGCTGGCCGCCGGCTTCGCGATCGCCTACGGCCGCACCCACACCCTGGCGTGGCTGCCGGTGGTGCTGGGCGTGTGGACCGTGGTCTCGCCGTTCATCATCCAGCGTGGGTTCTTCACGGCCGGCGCCGTCACCAGCAACGTCATCATTGGCCTGATCATGATCGGTCTCGGCCTGGTGGCGATTCGCCCGGCCGTGCTCACCCGCGCACGCTGACGGGGCCGGCACCGGCTGGGCCCGTGCCGCCTCGGCGGTGCGGGGCTCAGCCGGTCTCGCCGTCGATGCGCTGGCGCAGCAGGTCGGCGTGGCCGTTGTGCCGCGCGTACTCCTGGATCAGGTGCAGGTACACGGCGCGCAGCGACATCGGCCCGCGCAGCTCGTCCTCGAACGCGTCGTCGATGGCGTTGCCGGCCACGGCCGCCCGGGACGAGGCCCATTGGTCGAGCAGCCGCCGGTAGTCCCGCTCGGCGTGGTCGGGGTCGATCTCGTCGAACGCGGCGTCCTTCGCCCCGGGCCGCTTGTAGTGGTACCGCACCTCGCGCCCGTGGAAGCGGCCGTGGAACCACTCCAGCTCCACGTCGGTGAGATGGCGGACCAGGCCCAGCAGCGACATCGTCGAGGGCGGGACGGCCGCCCGGGCCAGCTCCGCCCCGGTCAGCCCGGTGCACTTGCCGACCAGGATGGCCCGCTGCCAGTCCAGGAACCCCTCGAGGAGCTCGCGTTCGCCGGCCACGAGTGAGCCGCCGAAGGGTGGCGGCGGCGGAGCGGTCCACGTCATGGACTCGATCGTAAGTGTTGGTTTTACCCGGGGCGGACATGGCAACGTATGCGGCATGTCCGTCCATCCCCGCGCAGGGCAGCCCGCGCAGCGCTCCGACCTCGTCGACGTGCCGCGGCTCATCACCAGCTACTACGCCGTGCACCCCGACCCGGCCGACCCCGCCCAGCAGGTCGCCTTCGGCACCTCCGGGCACCGCGGGTCGAGCCTGCGCGGCTCGTTCAACGAGGACCACATCGTCGCCACCAGCCAGGCCATCTGCGACTACCGGGCTTCGCAGGGGTACCGCGGCCCGCTCTTCCTGGGTCGCGACACCCATGCCCTGTCCGAGCCGGCGACGGTCAGCGCCCTGGAGGTGTTCGCCGCCAACGACGTCACGGTGCTCATCGACAGCCGCGACGGCTTCACCCCGACCCCGGCCGTGTCGCACGCGATCCTGGCCAACCGCCACCGCGGGGCCGACGGCGTGGTGGTCACCCCGTCGCACAACCCGCCGGAGGACGGCGGCTTCAAGTACAACCCCCCGAACGGCGGCCCCGCCGACACCGACGTCACCAGGTGGATCCAGGACCGGGCCAACGAGCTGCTGCGGGGTGGTCTCGCCGGGGTACGGCGGGTGACGTACGCCCAGGCCCTGGCCGCACCGGGCACGCAGCGCTACGACTTCCTCGCCGCCTACTGCGACGACCTGGGCGCCGCCATCGACCTGCCCGCCATCGCCTCGGCCGGCGTGCGCATCGGCGCCGACCCGCTCGGCGGCGCCAGCGTGGCCTACTGGGGCTACATCGGCGAGCGCCACGGCCTGGACCTGACCGTGGTCAACCCGGACGTCGACCCGGCCTTCGCCTTCATGACCCTGGACTGGGACGGCAAGATCCGCATGGACTGCTCGTCGCCGAACGCCATGGCCTCCCTCATCGCCCGGCGCACCGAGTACCGGGTCGCCACCGGCAACGACGCCGACGCCGACCGGCACGGCATCGTCACCCCGGACGCCGGCCTGATGAACCCGAACCACTTCCTCGCCGTGGCGATCGACTACCTGTACCGCAACCGCGAGGGCTGGCCCGCGGCCGCCGCCATCGGCAAGACCCTGGTCTCCTCCTCGATGATCGACCGGGTCGCCGCCGACCTCGGCCGGACGCTGATCGAGGTCCCGGTCGGCTTCAAGTGGTTCGTCCCCGGCCTGCTCGACGGCTCGGTGGCCTTCGGCGGCGAGGAGAGCGCCGGCGCCTCCTTCCTGCGCCGCGACGGCTCGGTCTGGACCACCGACAAGGACGGCATCCTGCTGTGCCTGCTCGCCTCCGAGATCACCGCCCGCACCGGGCGCACCCCGAGCGAGCACTACCGCGACCTGGTGGCCCGCCACGGCGACCCGTCCTACGCCCGCATCGACGTCGCCTCGACCCGCGAGGAGAAGGCCGTCCTGGGCAAGCTCTCCCCGGACCAGGTCACCGCCACCACCCTGGCCGGCGAGCCCATCACCGCCAAGCTGACCGCGGCCCCGGGCAACGGCGCCGCCATCGGCGGCCTGAAGGTCGCCACGGAGTCGGGCTGGTTCGCCGCCCGTCCGTCGGGCACGGAGGACGTCTACAAGGTCTACGCCGAGTCCTTCCGCGGGCCGGAGCACCTGGCCCGCATCCAGCAGGAGGCCCGCGCCGTGGTCTCGGCCGCCCTGACCGCCTGACCGATCCTATGCGGATCCGCGCGCCGGCGTGCTCATTGCGCCGGCGCGCGGTCGTTTCCCTCAGCGGTCAGGCGGGGGTGGTGACCCTTGTGGCTTCCACCCGCGCCGCGGTCGGTTCCCTCGGCGGTCAGGCGACGGCGCGGTCGACCGGCTGGCGGGTCGAGGGGGTCGCGTGGGTGGACGGGCGCTTGAACGCGCGCTGCAGCTGCACCACGATCGACCACGTCACCTCGGCCACCGGCCGCGCCCCGTTGACCTGGATGAGCAGCTCCCGCTGGGCGTAGTAGTCCAGCAGCGGGCGGGTCTTCTCCTCGTACACCTTGAGCCGGTGGCGGATGACGTCCTCGGTGTCGTCGGCGCCGCGGGCCCGGGCCAGGAGCCGGCGGATCAGCTCCTCCTCGGGAACCTCCAGGTGTACCGCGATCTGCACACCGACGCCGAGGGTGCCGGCGATGCGGTACGCCGCCTCGGCCTGCTCCACCGTGCGCGGGAAGCCATCGAGGACATAGCCGCCGGACTCGTTCGCGGCCATGACCGGCTTGCGCAGCATGTCCATGATGATGGCGTCGGGCACCAGCTCGCCCTTGTTGACGATGTCCTCGACCGTGCGGCCGATCGTGGTGCCCTCGGCGATGTGCCGGCGCAGGATGTCGCCGCTGGCGATGTGCGCGATCCCGAACTGCTTGGCGATCGCGTCGGCCTGGGTGCCTTTCCCGGCGCCCGGCGCGCCCACCATCAGGATCCGCTTCGCCCTCGGCGTCGCCGGCTGCACCGTCATTTGCACACCCCTTCGTATGCCCCTGCATCGGCCCGCCGCCGATGGTCCAGCATCGCATCCACGACCCTCGGCGGGGCTGTGGGAAAGCTGTGAATTTGTCCATTCCCGGCTGTGAGGTCGGTGACCCCGCAACCGGGAATGCGGCCGCGCGAAACGGCGTTGGTCCTCTACCGGGTGCCGAGCAGGTCGACGACGAAGACCAGGGTCTCGCCAGGCTTGATCACCCCGCCGGCACCCCGGTCGCCGTAGCCCAGGTGCGGCGGGATGACCAGCTTGCGGCGGCCGCCGACGCGCATGCCGGCCACGCCGCGGTCCCACCCGGTGATGACCTGACCCCGGCCCAGGCCGAAGTCGAACGTGCCGCCGCGGTTCCACGAGGCGTCGAACTCGCGGCCGGTGGAGAGGGCCACGCCCACGTAGTGGACGCTCACCTGCTGGCCGGGAACCGCCTCCGGCCCGTCGCCGACGGTGATGTCCTCGATGACGAGGTCGGCCGGGGCGGGGCCGTCGGGCAGAGTGACCTCGGGCTTGCTCAGCGCCATGCGTTGACTCCTTCGTTACGAAACGTCGCCTCCATCCTGCCTCATGGCGCCGTGCTGCCGGCGCATGCATCCCGTCCGGGTGGCGTTCTGGCTGGTGACGGCCGGCGCCGCCGGGCTGGTGGAGCGCCTCGAGCCATGGTCGCGCAACGAGGCGGAGCACGAGCGGCGTCACGACCCCCACGCCACCCCCGGCTTCACCTCGTGGCTGGACGTGCGCTTGCAGGATTGACGTGCCGGCGGATGTCGAGACGCGGACGGCGGCTGCGACCACCCGGCATGACGAAGCATTCCCCGTGGCTGGGCCTGGCCGTCCTCGCGCTGCCGGCCCTGCTGGTCTCGATCGACGTGTTCGTGCTCCTGCTCGCCCTGCCCCGCATCGGCGCCGACCTGCACGCGAGCAGCACCGAGCAGCTGTGGATCCTCGACGTGTACGGCTTCCTGCTCTCCGGATTCATGATCACGATGGGCACCCTGGGCGACCGCATCGGCCGCCGCCGCCTGCTGCTGCTCGGCGCTGCCGCGTTCGGTGCCGCCTCCGTCGCCGCCGCCTACAGCACCGGCCCGGTCATGCTCATCGCCGCCCGGGCCGCCCTCGGCATCGCCGGCGCCACCCTGGCCCCGTCCTCCCTGGCCCTGATCAGCGGCCTGTTCCCCGACCCACGCCGCCGCGGCCTGGCCATCGGCGTGTGGATGGTCTGCTTCATGAGCGGCGCGATCATCGGCCCCGTCGCCGGCGGCCTGCTGCTGGCGCACTTCTGGTGGGGCTCCGCGTTCCTGCTCGGCGTCCCGGCGATGGTGCTGCTGCTCGTCCTCGGCCCGATCCTGCTGCCCGAGCAGCGCCACCCGGGCACGGGCCGGTTCGACCTGCCCAGCGTCGCACTGTCCCTGGCCGCCATCCTGCCCACGGTGTACGGCGTGAAGGAGCTCGCCCGCACCGGCTGGCGCCCCGTGCCCCTGGCCGCGCTCGCGATCGGCCTGGCCCTCGCCGTGCTCTTCGCCCGCCGCCAGCGCACCCTCGCCGCCCCGCTGCTGGACCTGCGCCTCTTCGCCGACCGCGCCTTCGCGGCGGCCCTGGGCGGGATGTTCGCCGGGACCATGCTCACCGGCGCGATGATGGTCTTCATCACCCAGCACCTGCAGGTCGTCGACGCCCTCACCCCGCGCGCCGCCGGCCTGTGGATCCTGCCGGCCGCGCTGGCCAGCGCCGTGAGCTTCCAGGTCGCCCCGCTGCTGGCCCGGCGCGTGCGCCCCGGCCTGCTCATCGGCGGCGGCCTCCTGCTGTCCGCGGCCGGCGCCGCCCTCGTGGTGCTGGTCCCGGCGTCGGCGGGCCCGCTGCCCGTCATCGCCGCCTTCGTGGTCAGCAACCTCGGCATGGGCCCGATGGCCACCCTGGCGACGGGCATCGTCATGGGCTCGGCCCCGCCGGAGCGGGCCGGCGCGGCCGGGGCGCTCAACGAGGTGAGCGGCGAGTTCGGGTACGCCCTCGGCATCGCCCTGCTCGGCAGCCTCGGCACGGCCGTGTACCGCGCCGTCGTCGACCTCCCGGCCGGCCTTCCCGCCTCGGCCGCCGCCGGGGCCCGGGACACGGCGACGGCGGCCGTCGCCGCGGCGTCGGGGCTGCCGTCCTCCCTCGCCGGCCCACTGCTGGCGGCGGCGCGCACGGCGGCCACCTCGGGGCTGCACGTGGTCGCGGGGGTGTGCGCGATCGTGCTGGCCGGCCTGGCGGTGGTGACCCTGCGGATGCTGCGCCACGTGCCGGTGCTGGCCGCCGCCGCGCCTTCCTCCGGGGAGGAGTCCCGGGACGGGGAGTCTGTGCGCGCGTGAGGCGCTGGGACGGCTACTGCGGCGCCAGGCCGGCCTGGCCCGTGGCTGCACGTCCTCGGGCGCGGATCCGCGTCGCGGCTGCGCGCACGGACACCATTGCTGTCCGGCGGCGAATCCGCTGCCGGACCGTAAGCGGCGCCGAGTTCGGCGGCCCGGGCGTCGTTGCCGCCGCCGTCCTCGGCGCCGTCCTGCCCGTTGTGGCGGGCGCGGCTCCTGCGGCCGCGGACGCGGGCAACGTCGACCGGCGCGGACGCGGTCGACCGCAACCCCAACACGGTGTGGGAGAGCCGGGCAAACGCCTTCCCGCTGCCCATCATGGTCGACCTGAACGCCAACTACCAGGTGTCGCGAGTGGTGCTCAAGCTCCCGGCCGGGTGGCCGGCACGGACCCAGACGATCGCGGTCGCGACCTCGCTCACCACCGACCCGTGGACCACGGTCGCCGACATCTGGCCGTATCTCTTCGACCCGGCCAGCGCGAACACGGTGACCATCACGTTCCCACCGACCAGCGCGCGATACGTGCAGCTCACCTTCTTCGGCAACACGATGTCGCCGTCGGCCTAGCTCGGCGAGCTCGAGGTCTATCCACTGTAGACCAAGGACAACTCCAGAGCCGCCTCGCGGACCTCGGGTGATGGCGAGCCGACCCTGGAAGGCGCAGCTGGTTCGTCTCCCGCCTCTTCACGCGCGCCATCTTCCACAGCGGATGCTGAGCGGCCCGCCCGGCGCCGCCGCCGTTTCGAAACGATTTGGGGCCTGCGGCCCGGTCCGCTAGCATTCCTCCTAGCCGACGCGGGGTGGAGCAACTCGGTAGCTCGCTGGGCTCATAACCCAGAGGTCGCAGGTTCAAATCCTGTCCCCGCTACAAAGAAAATGCAGGTCAGAGCGCGGTTCCCGAAATCGGGGGCCGCGTTCGCGGTGGCCGCGCATCCGACCCGGCGGGGCTGCTCGACCGGCTCGCCCACCGCGACGTCGCCCGACAGTGCAGCAGCGTTGCCGTGCCGCGGATCTCGGCCAAGCCAGAGCCCCGGGGATTGTCGGAGTGGGGCCCGTAGCGGTCGTCATCTGCCGCGGATGTCGTGACGGACCCGCCCGATCGGTATGGTCGTTTCGTCACAGTCCGGCAGGAGGTAGCGACATGACCTATCCATCGAGTTCCGCCGACGTCCATGTGACCGGTCGCCGTGTGGTGGCCACCATCGTCGACGCGGTGCTGCTCGGCTGCCTCGGTGGCATCGTCGCGCAGGTGGCCGGTGTCGAGACCACGGCCTCGGGCTTCAGTTCCACTCGGTTGTCGAGCGGCGGCAGCGTCCTGTGGTTCGTCCTCGTCGTGCTGTACTACGTGCTGCTGGAGGGACTCTTCGGCCGCACGGTCGGCAAGCTCGTCACCGGCATTCGCGTCGTCGACGAGGTCACCGGCGCCGCACCCGGCATCGGCAAGGCCATCATTCGCACACTGCTGCGCATCATCGACGGTCTCTTCGCCTACCTGGTCGGCTTCATCGTCGTGCTGTGCTCGCAGCGCCGCCGGCGCCTCGGCGACATGGCCGCCCGGACCTTGGTCGTGCGCGCCTGACCCGGTCAGGCGAAAAGGCCCTGGCCGACGGGACACGGGGGCAGGGCGGCCAGGTTGCCGGCGAGCAGGTTGGCGGTAGCCTGCTTGAGGTACTGATCTGCGCGCTACAGAGGGCAACTCACGGATGACGGCTGTAGATGACGAAGCATTCCTGGGGGCGTTTCGCGCCTTTGCTGGGCATGGCCTTCTTGTCGAGTGGTGCGACACGAGGTCGCATGTGTTGAGTGGGCTCGCCGTTGGAGATCGATCATGATCGGGACGTAGCCCCAGGCTAGTGCTCGATGCCTGTCCCCGCTCGGACGCGCGTCGCTGGTGACGGCAGTGGCGAAGCTTCGGGTTCAAGGCCAAGGGCTGTCGCGATGCGCAGCGCTCGGTTTGTCGTCGAGCCGGCGGGCGCGGCGGGCGAGTTCGCGCACGGCCGCCCATTGCCGCCGGGGCGAGATAGGTTCAAACGGTGACTGTGACGCCAGATCAGCCCCTGGACCTTCCCGGCACGGTCGGGGAGCTCCGCGCCTCCGGCCACCGCTTCCGCACCGTCAAGGAGGAGCTGCGCGAGAACCTGCTCGCCCGGCTGCGCACCGGCGAGCCGCGCTTCCCCGGCATCGTCGGCTACGAGGACACCGTGCTGCCCGAGCTCGAGCGGGCCATCCTCGCCGGGCACGACCTCGTGCTGCTCGGCGAGCGCGGCCAGGGCAAGACCCGGGTCATCCGCGGCCTGGTCTCGCTGCTGGACGAATGGACGCCGGTGATCGCCGGGTCCGAGCTCAACGAGCACCCCTACGAGCCGATCACGCCGGCCTCCCGGCGGCTGGCCGCGGAGGCCGGCGACGCGCTGCCGGTCGACTGGCGGCACCGGTCGCTGCGCTACGGCGAGAAGCTCGCCACCCCCGACACCAGCGTCGGCGACCTGATCGGCGACGTCGACCCGATCCGGGTCGCGCAGGGCCGCACCCTCGGCGACCCCGAGACCATCCACTTCGGCCTCGTGCCGCGCACCAACCGCGGCATCTTCGCCGTCAACGAGCTGCCCGACCTCGCCGAGCGCATCCAGGTGTCGCTGCTCAACGTGCTGGAGGAGCGCGACATCCAGGTCCGCGGCTACCAGCTGCGCCTGCCGCTGGACGTGCTGCTCGTGGCCAGCGCCAACCCGGAGGACTACACCAACCGCGGGCGGATCATCACGCCGCTCAAGGACCGCTTCGGCGCCGAGATCCGCACGCACTACCCGCTCGACCTCGAGCTGGAGATGGATCTCGTACGGCAGGAGGCCCAGCTCGTCGCCCAGGTCCCCGACCACGTGATCGAGGTCCTGGCCCGCTTCACGCGGGCGGTGCGCGAGTCGCCGGCCGTCGATGCCCGCTCCGGCGTCTCCGCCCGGTTCGCGATCGCGGCCGCCGAGACCGTGGCCGCCTCCGCGCTGCGCCGGGCCGGGCTGCTCGGCGAGGAGCGGCCGGTGGCCCGCATCGGCGACACCGTCTCGGTCACCTCGACCCTGCGCGGCAAGGTCGAGTTCGACAGCGGCGAGGAGGGGCGGGAGATCGAGATCCTCGCCCACCTGCTGCGCACCGCCACCGCCGACACGTTCCGGGCCCGGCTCGCCGGGCTCGACCTGTCCGGCTTCACCGACCTCGTCGCCGAGGACCAGGTCGTCGAGACCGGCGAGCTGGCCGGGGCCGACGAGATCCTGCGCCAGGTCGGCACCGTGCCGGGGCTGGCCAAGGTCCTCGAGCGGCTCGGCCTCGGCGACGCCCCGAGCCGCGGGGAGGCCGCCGCCGGCGTCGAGTTCGCCCTCGAGGGCCTGCACCTGACCCGGCGGCTGTCCAAGGACCTCACCGACGACGGCCGCACCGTGTACGGAGGATGACCTTGCGGCACAACAGGTTCCGCTACGGGGCGTGGCGCGGCGGGCCCGACCCGCTCGCCCCGCCCTACGACGTGCGCGCCGCCGTCGACCAGGTCGGCCAGGAGGTCCTCGAGGGCGGCAGCCTCCGCGAGGCGCTGCGCAACCTGCTGCGCCGCGGTCCGCAGGGCGAGCGGGGCCTCGACGACCTGCTCGCCCGGGCCCGCCGGATGCGCCGCGACGCCATGCGCCGCGGCCGGCTCGACGGGGCGGTGACCCGCGCCCAGCAGCTGCTCGACCAGGCCCTCGCGACCGAGCGCGACGCACTGTCCCAACGGGACACCGACGACGCCCGCTTCGCCGAGGCCCAGCTCGACGCGCTGCCCCGCTCCACCGCTCGGGCGGTGGCGGAGCTGGCGCAGTACCAGTGGAGCTCGAACGAGGCCCGCCAGCTCTACCAGCAGATCCTCGATCAGCTCCGCCAGGAGGTCGTCGAGCAGCGCTTCCAGGGGATGCAGCAGGCGCTGCGCGACCCGGAGTCGCAGGCGGCGATGCGGGCCATGCTGCAGGATCTCAACGCGCTGCTGGACAAGCACGCCCGCGGCGAGCACACCGACGACGCCTTCGCCGAGTTCATGAACCGCCACGGCGACTTCTTCCCGGAGAAGCCGGCCGACATCGACGAGCTCATCGACGCCCTGGCCCGGCGGGCCGCCGCGGGGGAGCGGCTCATGCGCTCCCTGACCCCGCAGCAGCGCGAGGAGCTCGAGCAGCTCATGGCCCAGTCCCTCGGCGACCTCGCCGGCGAGATGGGCCGGCTCACCGACAACCTGCGGGCGCTGCGGCCCGGCCTCAACTGGGGCCGGGGCGAGCGGGTCCGCGGCGAGCAGGGGCTGGGCTACGGCGACGCCGCCGGGGCCCTCGAGGAGATCGGCGACCTCGACGACCTGCTCGACCAGCTCGGCCAGGAGCACCCCGGGGCCACCCTCGACGACGTCGACGTGGAGGCGGTCGAGCGGCAGCTGGGCCGCGCCGCCGCCGACGACGTGCGCCGCCTGCGCGAGCTGGAGCAGCAGCTGCGCCGGCAGGGCTGGGTCACCCGCGGCGCCGACGGGCTCACGCTGAGCCCCAAGGCGCTGCGGCGGCTCGGCGGCACCGCCCTGCGGACCGTCTTCGCCCAGCTGCACGCCGGCCGGCAGGGCCAGCACGACCTGCGCGACGCGGGCGCCGCCGGGGAGTTCACCGGGGCGTCGCGGCGGTGGCGGTACGGCGACGAGCAGGCCCTCGACGTGGTGCGCACCATCGGCAACGCCGTGCGCCGCCAGGCCTCGGGCGGGGCGGCGACCCTGCCGATCGCGCTCGACGTCGAGGACTTCGAGATCGCCGAGACCGAGCGGCGGGTGTCGGCCGCCGTCGCGCTCTGCGTCGACCTGTCGTTCTCGATGATGGCCGACGGTCGCTGGGGCCCGATGAAGCAGGCCGCCCTCGCCCTGTCGCACCTCGTCGCGACCCGCTTCCCCCAGGACGCGCTGCAGATCGTCGGCTTCGGCCGCTACGCCCAGCGGCTGAGCCAGGAGGAACTGGCCGCCGTCGAGCCCGACATGGTGCAGGGCACCAACCTGCAGCACGCGCTCAAGCTCGCCGCCCGGCACCTGCGGCGGCACCCGGCCTCGGACCCGGTCGTGCTCGTCGTCACCGACGGCGAGCCGACCGCGCACCTGCTCGAGGACGGCAGCGCCACCTTCATGTGGCCCCCGACCCGGGAGACGGTCGCGGCCACCGTGCACGAGGTCGACCAGCTCACCCGGTACGGCGCGGTGATGAACATCTTCATGCTCGGCGAGGACGCGGGCCTGCGCCGGTTCGTCGACGCCGTCGCCCGGCGCAACGGCGGGCGGGTCTTCACCCCCGACGCCGACGACCTCGGCCGGTACGTGGTCTCCGACTACATCCGGGCCCGCCGGGGCCGCCGAGGGTGATCCGTGTTTGGCGGCCGCGGGGACGGGGGTACCAGATCCACATAGATCGGTACCCCTACCCCCCCCCGGGAGCTGACATGATCGTCCTCGGTCTCATCCTGTTCCTCCTCGGCCTGTTCCTGCACGTCGGGATCATCGAGACGATCGGCGTCGTGCTGCTCGTCGTCGGTGCGGTGCTGTGGATTCTCGGCGCGATGGGGCGCCCGCTGGCCGGCCGCCGCAACTGGTGGTAGGCGCGGGCATCGCCCAGCGGCAGTGCGGTGCGGCCGGCGCTCCAGGGAGGCGCCGGCCGCACCTTGTTGCGCCTTGTGAATCTGGCCTTCTGGCCATAATGTGGCGAGTGTGAGCGTGCGCCGTTTCGCGTGGGAGCTGCTGCGGCTGATCGTGCGCGGCCAGGGGCGCCGCCGGCTGTACTTCGTCCCGGTCCCCGCCGACGCCGCCCTGCGCGCGCGCCTGGACCAGCACCTGGCCGGCGCCGAGTGGGTGGCCCGCACGGTCACCGCGCCGGCCGGCGCCCCGTTCGCCGTCGCGGTGCTGCTGGTGCAGCGGCCGGGCTGACCGGTACGGCGGCCGGGCCGCATTCGTACGGCAATTGTGCGCGATTCGGCGGGCCGCACCCGCGCACAGATCGCGGACAATTCCCGGGCATTTGATCTCTTGCCATCGGCGGCCGCGCTGGCAACGATCTCCCGCGGCGCACAGCCCCGTGCGCCGGATCGCCAGATCAAAGGAGATCGCGATGATCAAACCCCCGCGTCGCCGGCCGCGCCCCGGCTGGCCGGCGGCGCTGCTGCGGACCGCCCTGCTCGAACTGGCCGCCCAGGCGGTGGTCTCCGCCGCCGCGGTGCTCGCCCTCGCCGCCGGCCTCGGCTCCTGGGGCGTTGCCACCGTGCTGCTGGCCGTCGCGGCCGGGGCCCTGCCCGCGGCCCGGTGGGTGGGCCGGGACCACGCCGAAGTGGGAGCCCCCCGCTGCAACGAGGGGCCCCCTTCCCCAGACCGATGAACCCGTAGGAGACAGGCCGGACCGGGAGCCTGCGGCGGATGCGGCGACGTTACCGCATCGTTGCGCACCGCCACAGGCCCTGGCGGCCCGGTTCACCGAGGCGGGTATCCAAAGACGCCCGCCGATGCGGCCGGTCCGCCCCACCCGGTCCGGCGCCAGCCCGCGCCGTACGGCCCGCTCCGCCTCCACCGCATGGATGATGCTTGTACGGTGATCAGATCAATCGTTGATCGCCAATGTGTGTGGCGGCGGGCGGGAATTTGCCGGACATTTCCTCTGGCGCCGTCCCGCGCCCCGATGGCACGATTCGGCGGTCGGGAGGCACCGGTCGGCTGCAAACGACCGGCGCACGCGGGAGACCCCGGCCGCAGACCGCGACGAACACAGGAGACAGGCCATGGCACACCCGCGCCGGCTCCACCCTGCCCCGGACCACCCGAGGTGACCGGGCGCCGCGGGCCCAAGCACAAGCCCATCCACGGATGGAGCCCGGAGGCCGGGTTCGCCCGCGAGCTGCGGAAGCTGATGGCCGGTGCCGGCTGGCCCACCCGCGCCGAGCAAGCCAAGCGGGCCAACTTCAGCGCCAGCACCATGTCGCAGGTCGACACCGACGCCGTCCTGGGCACCTGGGAGCACGTCGAGGGCTACCTGAAGGGCTGCCGCGCCACGCCCGCGGAGATCGAGCGGTGGCGGCCACGGTACGCCGAGGCGGTCGCGCACAGCGCCCGCTTCCGGCCGGCCCTGGACGACGTCCGCGACCGCGAGGAGCTGCGGCAGCGCTGCGCCGCGCTGCTCGACGAGCTGGGCACGGACCGCGACACCCGCCGCGAGCGCGCCCGCCGGGCCGCCGCCAGTGGCTTCGCCGACTTCATGGACAGTCCCGTCCCCGACGACGCCGGGCTCGACGCCCCCACCGAGCACGCCCTGCGCTGGACCGTCTACCTCGGCGGCGGCGCGTACGACGCCGTGCACCACTGGGCGGAGCACTTCCGGACGCTTCCGGAACGCCGGGTCCCGCCGCCACCGCCCCCGCCGAAACCGGAGCCCGTGCCGGCGCCGTCGCCCCGGCGGGTGGCCGCGCTCGTCGGCGCCGGCCTGCTGCTGGTGCTCGTGTCGAGCGGGGTGATCGTCGCCCTGCGCTCGTGGCGCGGGGACGCGGCGTCCCTCGAGGCGGTGGGGCCGGGCACCGGCTCGGTGCCGCCGACCCGCGACCCGGCGCCGCCGCCCGGGACCGCCGAGGCCCGACTGCTGCACCTCGCCGAGCAGGCCGGGCGGGCGGCCCCCGGGCCGGGCGGGCACTTCCGCTGCGTGCACCGCACCGCCTGGACCGTCGAGGCCACCGACCCGGGCGCGGCCGAGGAGCGCCGGGACGAGACGGTGTGCTGGGCCGAGGACGCCGGCGGGCGGCGCCTGACCAGCGTGAGCCGCGCCGGGGCCGCCCCCGTGCCGGACGAGCACGAGGACCTGCCGCCCGGCCCGCCGCCCGGGCCGGCGCCGTCCACCGACCCGCGGCAGCTGACCGACCTCGTCACGCGGCAGCGGTCCAAGGCCGACGGGGCGGTGCCGGCGCTGCTGCTGTGCATCGACATCGCCGACTCGTACCCATTCGAGCCGGCCCAGCAGGCGGCCCTGCTGCGCATGCTGGCCGGCCAGGACGGGCTCGCGCCGCGCGACCAGATGCTCGACCGCGAGCAGCGGCCGGGGATCGCGATCAGCGCCGACGGGCGCGACGGCAAGCGGGTCACCCTGATCTTCGCGCCCGCCGACGGCCGGCTGCTCGGCGCCCGGATCTCGACGCCGGTGCCCGCCGCGGGCGGCGCGCCGAACGTCGAGGAGGTCGCCTACGTCTGGTCCGGCCGGTCCGACGCGCTGCCTCAGCAGTAGCGGTAGACGTCGGTGGCCCGGTTGCGGTAGGGGCTCGCGTCGCCGCGGGCGCGGGCGTCGGCGCTGACCGTGAACAGGTAGGCGCTGCCGTCCCAGAACTGCACGCCGCCCTTGCCGATGTTGTAGTACGCCGATTCGACCCGGTCCTGCCAGCCCCAGTACGCCAGGCTCTGCCAGCCGCAGGAGGACAGCTTGCCCCGCGGGTAGCCGAAGTCCGGGCGGTCGTAGAAGCAGAACCAGCCCGCCGGGCAGTCGACGATGGCGTCCTGCTGCGCCGGGGCGGCCAGCGTCACCACGAAGGCGCCCCCGTCGTAGGCGATGCCGGTCCCGCCGAGCGGGTGCCCGCCCGGGTGGGCGGCGAGATAGGCGGCCACGTCGGCCGTCACGGGCGCGCCCGCGGCCGTCCCGGCCAGCGCCAGCGCGGCCACCAGGCCCGCACACACTCTCCACATGGATGCCCCCTCTTCAGGTTGGGGTCACCGTACGTGTCCGTGCCGACGCGTGACGATACCGCTTCATACTGCGACATGAATGAATGTGCGCCGGGGCTGCGCGCAGCTCAGCGCCGCCGCCTCGAATTGTGCGGGAATTGGCCGAACCGGCTGGCCGCACAATTCGGCGGGCCCAGGATCGTACGGACCGTAACGTTCACCCGGCGTGCAAGTTGCAGGTCAGCGCCGGCCGAACCAGCGGCGCCGCCGCGGCGGGGCCGGCGGCGCGGCGGCCCCGGTCGCCCCGTGCTCCCGGTGCCGGGCCAGCACCTCGCGGGCCAGCGACGACACCTCCGGCACCATGTCCGGGGTGATGAGCACCAGCTCGGCCAGGGACTCCCGGATCGTCACCACCCGGTGCCGGGACTGCTGCACCGCCTCCAGGAACCGCCCCCCGACCACGCCGCGCACCTCCGCCCGCCCGGCCGGGTCCAGCCAGGCCGCGACGACCAGGGCGAACAGTGCCGCCTCGGCGGTCCAGTCCTCGACCCCGAAGGCGATCCCGGTCAGCAGCGCCCGGGCCCGGCCCGTGTCGCCCGGCGCCGCACCGGCCCGCAGCTGCTCGCAGTGCAGCAGGCCCAGGCAGGCGTACACCTGCGCGGCGCGCTCCCAGACGCCGTCGGGGAAGCGCGGGTCGGTGCCCGCGGGCGGGTGCACCAGCAGCGACAGCAGGTCGCCGGGGCCGAGCTGGCCCAGCGGCAGCGCCCGGTCGTAGGCGGCGACGGGGTTGGCCCACACCGGCGACACGATCCGGTCGAGCACCTGCCGGGCCCGCTGCGGCGGCGGGGCGAGCGCGGGGCGGGCGAGCAGCCCGTCGTACACCCACAGCACCGTGCCGTCGGGGCGCTGCGGCCCCACCATCTCCGCCGGCGGATCGCCCTCGATCGTCAGGCGCAGGCCCGGCAGCTCCCGCCGCACCACGGCGAGGGCGCTGGGCACCTCCAGGGCCGACACGCTCGCCGTGCCGGTCATCGCCCGGTCGCCCCGGTCGATCTGGTGCAGCAGCCGGATCACCGACTCGGCCGGCCCGCCCACCATGGACAGCCAGGTGCGGCCCCGGCAGGCCCCGTCGAGGTCGGTGTGCTCGTGGCTGGTCGCCGGGTGCTCGCGGGCGTAGTCGACCAGGCCGACCAGGTGGGCGACGTCGCGGTCACGCTGGAAGCGCAGCCGGGCCGCGGTGTGCACCGCGCAGTCGTAGTCCGGCGCCCGGCGCATCGCCGTGTCGAGCAGGTCGATCGCCTCGTCGAGGCGGCCCGCGTCGGCCAGCCAGCTGGCCATGTCGGCGCACAGGTCGACCTCGCCCGGCTCGGCCAGCCAGGCCTGCCGCATCACCTGCAGCGCCGGGTCGAGCCGGCCGTCGGCCTTGAGCGCGTAGGCGTACCACACCGAGGTGAGCTTGTCCGGGCGCAGGCGGTGGCCGTGCGCGCCCCAGCGCACCGCGTCGGCCAGGGCGCCCGGCGACAGGGCGGTGAACCGGCGGGCCAGCCCGGCCGCGGCGCCGTGCAGCAGCGCGCTGTCGCGGTGCGCGGCGGTGGCCCGGCGGGCCAGGTCGAGGTACACCTCGTTGGCCACCGCGACGGCGTGCTCGGCCGGGTCGCCGAGGCGCGTCATCACCGTGACGAACAGCCGGGCCAGCTCGTCCGGGTCGAGCCGGCGCACCGGCACCGCCCGCACCCAGCTCACGTCCGCCCACGGCAGGGCCGGGTCGAACCGGGTCGCCTGGGCGAGCATCCGCAGCCCGCCCATCGGATCGTGGCGGCCCTGCAGGTGGGCCCGGGCCACCACGGTGCCGATGAACGCCGGCTGCTCCAGCCCGAACAACTCCAGGGCGCCCTCGTCCCCGGCCCGCGCGGCGAGGGCGGCGAGCAGCTCGTGGACCTCCGGCAGCCCCGGCGCCCACGCGATCGCCCCGGCGACGTGACCGGCGGCGTGGGCGAGATCGTCCCCGGCGAGCGCGAGGCGGGCCAGCGCCAGCTCGCCGTGCGCCTGCGCGACAGGGTCGTCCCGCTGCTCGCCCCCCGCGGGCCGTTGCTCACTCACGGCGTGAGGGTAGTCGCACCGGCCGATTCCGGTGGACCGGCCCGGCCGTGCCCGCTGGCACCCCGCGCCTCAGGACGGTACCGACGCGGGGGCTTCGGGGTCCTTGGCCGGGCGGCGGGTGTAACGGGCGGCCAGGAACGCGCCGCCGACCAGGCAGAGCAGGACGCACGGGATGCCGTAGAACAGGCCCGGGAACGTGCCGACGCCGGGCTGGTGCACGCCGACGTGGCCGAGGTAGGCGGCCAGGGCGGCGAGGGCCACCACGGCCGGGAACGTCTCCCAGCGCCGGCGGCGGGCGGCGGTGACCGCGCCGGTGACCAGCACGGTCAGCGCGACGGCGACGATGACGTACGGCCCCGGATCGAACGGCGGCGGCTGGCTGGCCAGGCGCGGGACCGGGTCGAAGAAGCAGCAGCCCTCGCCCGAGTCCGGGCCGCCCAGGCGGGTCCAGCGGCCGTCCGGGGCGCGGCGCAGCAGGCCGTCGCGGCCGTTGGCGACGTAGACGACCTGGCCGCCGCCGGCCGGGTGGGCGACGACCGAGCGGGAGACGAGGTGCCGCGCCGGGTCGCCGAGGTCCGGGTACGCGCGGACGAGGGCGTCGTAGTCGGCGCCCTCGACCTGCCAGGCGGTGGTGAAGGTACCGCCGCCGTCCTTGCTCTCGTCCACCCGCAGGCGGTCGCCGACGACGCGGTAGCAGGCGTCGCCGGCGCATGACCGGGTGCGCGGGCCGCCCGGCGCCTCCTCGGCCGGCCCCTCGCCCGGGTCGCCGTTGTCGTCGACGGTCCAGGTCTCCTCGCGGCCCCATCGCAGCATGTGCACGACCACCGTGCCCGGCTTGGCGGCGTCGACGACGGCGGTCACCTCGCCGGCCTGCCGCAGGTTGCGGCGGGCGAGATCGTCGTTGCAGGACCGCAGGCCCAGCGCGGCCAGCCCGACGGCCACCAGCGAGACCAGCACGAACCCCCGTTTGCGCATGCGTCGATGATCACGGGGCGCGGCAACGACGGCGTCACGGCCGCGTCTCGGAAGACCTCCGTGTACTGCCGGGTTCCTCCGAACGTCGTGCACCTCACCATCGTGAAGCGTGACCTTCGAGACCGCGGGTTGATCCGGGCCGCTCGGTCTAGGTGGTTGCAGGAGCAACCGGCTTCAGACGCTTGCGCTCGACAACGCTTGTTGCCGTCACCACACTCAGCGGCGGCACGTCCTTGGCGACAACGGCGCCCGCGCCGACGACCGAGCCGCGACCGATGGTCACTCCAGGGGTGATCGTGGCTCCGGCGCCGATCCACACATCGTCCTCGATGACGATGGGCGCGTGCGTGATGAAGTCGTACCGTTCGTCGAGCTCGACCGGGTGTCCGGCCGTGCTCAGCGTCACTCGGGGACCGATCAGGACGCGGTCACCGATGGTGATGCCCCCGTAGTCGAGGAAGAAGCATCCCTGATTGATGAACACGCGCTCACCGAACGATGCGCCAAGCCCGTAGTCGCAATAGAACGGGGGCAGGATGGACAGCGAGTCAGGGATCGGTTTGCCGAAGATCTCGGTCAGCACCGCCCTTCGCGCGTCGAGGTTGTCAAACGGCAGCATGTTGAGGCGCGAGGTCAGGTTCATGACGAGCTGCACGCGCTCCGCGAAGGCTCGTGACTCAGGCGTGCGTGCTCGTAGGCGTTGCTCGTTGCGCACGACGCGATGCTGGCACAGCGAGTCCGGAACCCGGTGACGACCCACCGGCAGGGAACGCGGCTATCTGTGATACGGGTTCGCATCGCACGGCTTCGGCGCGCACAGCGTCGGGGAGGTTGAACGTGGTGTGTCAGTCGGGGCGATACGTGCCCAACACCCTCGTGACGGTGACGACGATCACGACGCGTTCCGGATTGACCCGTGGCGTTTTGTACCGCGCCGCGTACCTGTCCTCGGCGTCCTTGACCGCCTCCCCGCTGCTGACGATCTCCGCTCTGCCCTCCAGGGTGCTCCACCGCCGCCCGTCGATCTGGCAGATGGCGACCTGTGGGTGGTGCCCGATGTTGCGGACCTTCTGCGACGTGCCGGACGTGATGATCCGGGCCGTGTTCGTCGCGGCGTCGTAGGTGGCGCCCACCGGCACCGTGTGCGGGGTGCCGTCGCGGCGGATGGTGGTGAGCGTGCACAGGTGCCGCTCGGCCCAGAACTCCTCCAGCGGCGTCATGACGTGGTCACCTTGCCGTTGTCGACCTCGATGTGCCGGTTGGTGCGCACCGCGGCGAGCATCTGCCGGTCGTGGGTGACCAGCAGCAGCGTGCCCGGGTAGCTGTCCAGGGCCGACTCCAGCTGCTCGATCGCCGGCAGGTCGAGGTGGTTGGACGGCTCGTCGAGGACCAGCAGGTTCACGCCCCGGCCCTGCAGCAGGGCCAGGGCGGCGCGGGTGCGCTCGCCGGGGGAGAGGCTGGCGGCGGGCCGCAGCACGTGGTCGGCCTTCAGCCCGAACTTGGCCAGCAGCGTGCGCACGTCGGCCGGGTTCTGGTCCGGCACCGCGACGCGGAACGCGTCGAGCAGCGACTCGCCGCCCTCGAACATCCGCCGGGCCTGGTCGACCTCGCCGACGACCACGCCGGGGCCGAGATGGGCGCGGCCCTCGTCCAGCGGGATGCGGCCGAGCAGGGCGCCGAGCAGGGTGGTCTTGCCCGAGCCGTTGGCGCCGGTGATCGCGACCCGGTCGGCCCAGTCGATCTGCAGGTCGACGGGGCCGAGGGTGAAGGCTCCCCGCCGTACCGTTGCGGCTTGCAGGGTTGCCACCACCGCACCCGCGCGCGGCGCGGCGGCGATCTCCATCCGCAGCTGCCACTCCTTGCGGGGCTCCTCCACGGCGTCGAGGCGCTCGATGAGCCGCTCGGTCTGCCGGGCCTTGGCCGCCTGCTTCTCCGTCGACTCGATCTTCTTCGACTTGCCGATCTTGTCGTTGTCGGACTGCTTGCGCCGGGCGTTCTTCACCCCCTTCTCCATCCAGGCGCGCTGCATGCGGGCCCGCGCCTCGAGGCCGGCCTTCGCGTCGGCGTACTCGTCGTAGCGCTCCCGGGCGTGCCGTCGGGCGGTGGCGCGCTCCTCCAGGTAGGCGTCGTAGCCGCCGCCGAAGAAGTTGACCTGCTGCTGGTGCAGGTCCAGCTCCAGGATCCCGTTCGTGGTGCGGGCCAGGAACTCGCGGTCGTGGCTGACCACCAGCACCGACTTGGTGCGCTGGCCGCTCACGAACGCCTCGATCCTCTCCAGGCCCTCCAGGTCGAGGTCGTTCGTCGGTTCGTCCAGGAGCAGGATGTCGTACCGCGAGAGCAGCAGGCTCGCCAGGCCGGCGCGGGCCGCCTCGCCGCCGGACAGGGCCGTCATCGGCAGGTCGAGGTCCACCGCCAGGCCCAGGTCGGCGGCGACCTCCCCGGCGCGTTCGTCGAGGTCGGCGCCGCCGAGGGCGAGCCAGCGCTCGAGCGCGACGGCGTACTCGTCGTCGGCCCCGGCATCGGTGCCCAGGGCCTCGGCGGCGGCCTCCATGCGCTCCTGGGCCTCGGCGACGCCCGTGCGGCGGGCCAGGAACTCGCGCAGCGTCTCGCCGGGGCGCCGGTCCGGCTCCTGCGGCAGGTACCCGATCGTGGCCGTCGGCGGGTTGAGCTGCACCGCCCCGTGCTCCAGCGGGATCAGCCCGGCCAGGGTGCGCAGCAGCGTGGACTTGCCGGCCCCGTTCACCCCGACCAGCCCGATGACGTCGCCGGGCGCCACCACCAGGTCGAGCCCGGTGAACAGCGCCTTGTCGCCGTGCCCGGCGGCGAGATCCTTGACCACGAGTGTTGCTGCCACGCGCGAGAGCCTCCGTCTTTCTGTCGTACCCCCCGGCTAGGGTCCTTGCTCAGGGAGTAGCGTGAATTCTGAAACGCGAACGGATCGAAACGGTGAGCCTTTCACCTGGGCAAGATCTGGAGCACGGACTTGAGCACATCCGCACCGCCGGCAGCCCCGGCCGCCGAGGATACCGCCCTGACCCACCGGCAGATCGTCACGATCCTCGTCGGGCTCATGATGGCGATGTTCCTCGCCGCGCTCGACCAGACCATCGTGTCCACCGCGATGCGCACGATCGCCGACGACCTCGGCGGCTTCTCGCTGCAGGCGTGGGCCACCACGGCGTTCCTCATCACCTCGACGATCTCCACGCCGCTGTACGGCAAGCTGTCTGACATCTACGGCCGCAAGCCGTTCATCCTCTTCGCCATCGGCATCTTCATCGTCGGCTCGGTGCTGTGCGGCCTGTCCCACTCGATCTACCAGCTGGCCGCGTTCCGGGCTGTGCAGGGCATCGGCGCCGGCGGCCTGTTCTCCCTGGCGTTCGCCATCATCGGCGACGTGGTGCCGCCCCGGGAGCGGGCCAAGTATCAGGGCTACTTCCTCGCCGTCTTCGGCACCTCCAGCGTCCTCGGCCCGGTGCTGGGCGGCTTCTTCGCCGGCACCAACGAGATCCTCGGCTTTGCCGGCTGGCGCTGGATCTTCTACATCAACGTGCCGATCGCCCTGGCCGCGTTCCTCGTCGTGATGCGGGTGCTGCACATCCCGCACCGCCGCCAGGACCACCGCATCGACTGGCCGGGCGCCCTCGCGCTCGTCGTCTGCCTGGTGCCGCTGCTGACCGTGGCCGAGCAGGGCCGCGAGTGGGGCTGGGGCTCGGGCCGCTCGCTGCTCTGCTACGGCATCGGCTTCGTCGGCCTGGTCCTGTTCCTCGTCGCCGAGAGCGCCTACAAGGCCGAGGCGCTGCTGCCGATGAAGCTCTTCCGCGGCCGCACGTTCTCCGTCGCCTCCATCGCCAGCTTCGTCCTGGGCATGGCGATGTTCGGCGGGCTGCTCACGCTGCCGCTGTACCTGCAGATCGTGAAGGGTGCCACGCCGACCGAGGCCGGCCTCATGCTCCTGCCGCTGGTCCTGGGCATCATGACCGGCTCGATCGTGTCCGGCCAGACCATCGCCCGCACCGGCCGCTACCGCGTCTTCCCGATCATCGGCTCGATCCTCATGCTGGCCGCGCTGGCGCTGTTCTCCCGCATCGGCGCCGACACCCCGCTGTGGCGCACCATGCTCATCATGGGCCTGATGGGCCTGGGCCTGGGCGGCAACATGCAGCCGGTGATCACCGCCGTGCAGAACGCCGCCAACCCGCGTGAGATCGGCGTCGCCACCTCGACGGTCACGTTCTTCCGCTCGATGGGCGGCACCCTGGGCGCCGCGGTCTTCCTGTCGGTCCTGTTCAGCCTCCTGCCCAACAAGATCAACGACGCCTTCACCGCGGCCAAGTCGACCCCGGCCTTCCAGGGCGCGGCCCGCGCCCACCCCGACCAGGTCGCCGAACTGCAGAAGGTCGCCACCTCGGGCTCCTCCAGCTCCCTGAACAACACCGCGTTCCTGGACAAGCTGGAGGCCGTGCTGGCCCACCCGATCAAGGTCGGCTTCTCCGGCTCCATGTCGGTCGTCTTCCTCACCGCCGCCGGCATCATGGTCGTCGGCTTCCTGGTCATCCTCTTCCTGCCGGAGATCCCGCTCCGCTCGATGTCCGCCGCCCAGGCCCGCGCCGCCGAGGACGCCGCTGGTGCCGGCCCCGCCCCGGACGCCGCGGCCACCCCGGCAACGCCGCCCACCGTCCCCGCCACCGCCGAGAACCCCGCCGCGCCAGCCTCGGCCACGCCGGCATCGCCGGTCTCCGCCCCGCCGGCGCCGCCCGCGTCGTCGGTCGCGTCGGCCTCGCCTGCTCCCGCCGGCGAGCTCCCGGATGGCGGGCCGTCCCCGAACGGCGGGAATGCGTCGTCCCCGTTCGTCGACCCGGCCCCGGCGGGCGGCGCCCACGAGGCCGACGACGTGGCCGCCCCGCGCGGCAACGGCCACAACCCGGCCCACGCCCTGCAGGGCGGCGCCCACGAGGCGGACGGCGAGGCCCCGGCAACGGACACCGAGCCCCGCCACGCCCGCTGACCCTCCGCACCGACGTCACGTTCCACCCTCGGCCCAGGCCCGGCGCTCACCCGCCCGGACCTGGGCCGATCCCTTCCCGACTCGACGTCTAAGCAGGCGTCCAGCCGGAGGCGCGCAGGCGGGTGGCGTCCATGTGCGGGATGGGGCCGGCCGGTGCGTCCGCGGTAGTGCGTCGGGCGCCGCGGCCGACTCCGTCCGTCTCCGCGCTGGGTCCGTCTCCGTGCCGCGCCTGCTGTCGGCCCGCGAGCCCATGCCACCCTCGCGGCAGTCCCCGGGCGAGTCGCCGGTGCAGGTGCGGCAGCGGCGTGCGTTGCCGGTGGTACTGCGGCGGCCTCCGCTCGTGAGGCCGCCCGGCGCGGCGCCGGCGACACTTCCGGCATCCATGCGACCACCTAGTTTCCTAGGATGCCGTAGCGGGTGTGGCGCGGCGGAGGGCGGTGGTCGAACATCGACCGCATGGCGAAGGGGGCGGCGGGAGCCGGTAACGCCGCCGTGCTCGACGGCGAGGACTGGCGGGGCGGCTTCCTCGTCGGGGTCGGTGGCGTGCGGTTCGGCCGGCGGGGCGTGGCGCGGTGACGGGGATCGCCCGGATCCTCGAGGCGCTCGCGCGCGAGCACGGGCTGCCGGACGGCGAGCTACGGCCCGTGGCGGCCGGACAGCAGACCGTCAACTAACCGGGGTGGCCGGTGGAACTTCGGGTCGCCGCACCGTCCGCGGGCCCTCGCCTGGGAGCTGTCCCGGCTGGCCCTGGACCCGCGGACGGTGGCGCACGGCGGCGACTGGGAGCGCGGGTACCTCGCGTTTCTCCAGGCGTACCGGGACGAGCACCCCGGCGGGCGGCCGCCGCGCGGAGCTGGCTCGTGTACACGGCGGCGTCGACGTACCCGTTCGACCAGCTCCTGGTGGGTAGTCGGCGACCTGTGGCGGTACGCCCGGGAGCGGCAGGCCGCAGTCGAGGCGCTCCTGGGTTATGACCTAGTTTCCTAGGATGCCTTAGCGGGTATGACCGGCGGCGAGCCAGGCACGTAGTCGGCCGCGGCGGACTCGACGACCCAGGCGGGCGGCGGCCACGTGCGGGATGGGGCCGGCCGGTGCGTCCGCGGTAGTGCCCAGGGCCGCGGCGGCCGGCCGAGCCCGCCCTGGCCACGCTGGACGAGGGGGAGCGGGCGGCGCTGCGCAAGGTCGTCGAGCGGATGCAGGCGCCGCCAGTGCCGTGCGGGAGGTCAGTTCGCGCTGCGCCAGTGCATGCGGGTGATGAGGACGCGGGCCTCCTCGGCGACCTCGGCCTCGACGGTGACGGCGTACTCGCCGGCCTGCAGGGAGCTGCGGGAGGTGAAGTCGCGGCGGCCGCCGGTCATGGCGTGGGCGGTGGCGCCGAAGACGGCGCCCCACAGGGCGCCGATCACGATGGTGGTGAGCAGGATGCCGACCCAGTTGGCGGTGCTGAACAGCGTGAAGAGGATGCCGACGAACAGGCCGAACCAGGCGCCGCCGGCCAGGCCGGCGACGGCGGCGCGGCCGGTGGTGAGGCGGCCCAGGACGTGCTCGACCAGGCGCAGGTCGGTGCCGATGATCGCGGTGCGCGCGACCGGGAAGCCGTTGTCGGAGAGGTAGTCGACGGCCTGCTGGGCGCCGGCGTAGTCGGCGAAGCGGGCCACGGTGACGGTGCTGCGGGGCAGGGCCGCGCGGTCGTGGGCCGCCGGGCCGAATGCGGGTGCGGGCGTGGGTGCCGGGGGCTCGTCCGGCGTTGGGGTCGTCATGCGGGCCAGGGTAGGGCCGCCCGGGGTGTCCCGCCCGGTATCGGCCGGGGAATTTCTCAGGGGAGGTTCAGGGCGTCACCCGAGGTCGCCGGGGCGCCGTGACGGGCAACCTTGCCGGCATGAGCGAGATCAAGCGGCTGCGCCGCTCGCGCGAGGACCGCACCGTGGCCGGCGTGCTCGGGGGCATCGCCGAGTACCTCGGCACCGACCCCACCATGGTCCGGGCGGTGTTCCTGCTGACGATCCTGCTCACCGGCGGCGTGGCGGTCCTGGCGTATCCGGCGCTGTGGCTGGTCATGCCGGAGGCGCCGCCCGTGCCGGTGAGCTCCGCGCCGAACGATCACCTGACCCATGACGCGTGAGTGATCGAGGGTCGTGGGGCGGCCGGTGCCGGTGGCCCAGGCCCGAGGGTCAGCGCGGCCAGTCGCGCAGGCGTTCGCGCAGGGCGGCGATCCGTCCGGCGTCGAGGCCGTAGAAGGCGAAACGGCCGTCGTCGAGGCGGTCGAGGTACCGGCCGGCGGCCACGACGTCCTCGTGCTCCAGGGCCGGGTCCTGCCGGCGGGCCAGCTCCAGCAGCTCGCCGACGCTGTAGCGGTCCAGGGCGGCGGCGACGTCGATGTAGTCGCGGACCTCGCGCCGGTTGACCAGCGCCGCGACCTTCGTGGCGATGAGGTCCTCGAGGTGCATGACGGGGCCGACGTCCATCATGACGGGGCTGTGGCGCCGGTCGAGGCGGGAGAGGGTCAGGCGTACCGTGCGGACCCCGTCACCGACGGTGAACTCTCGCTGGTCGAAGCCGGCGAACAGGTCGAGCAGGTCGTCGGCCTCCTCCTCGTGGACCGTGTACCCGGCCTCGCGCAGGGCCGCGACCACCGCGTCGGCCGCGAGGCCCGCCGCGCCGTCGGTGTCGGTGAACAGGTCCACGTCCTCGGTGGGGCGCTCGACGAGGCCGTTCATCAGCCAGGCGAACCCGCCGCCGAGGACGAACCCGTGCCGTTCGGCGACGGTGAGGGCCACCCGGGCGACGTCGGTGTAGAAGGACGAGATCACCGGGCGCGCAGGGCCGGGTGCCGGGCCTCCCAGGCGCGGCGCACCCCGTGCGGCAGGTTCAGCTCCGGCCACACCTGCACCAGCAGCTTCCGGTTGAGGAACCGGCGCAGCTCGTCGTGGCGGATCGCCTCGCGCAGCACGTTCTCGTACATCCACAGCAGCAGGTCGTGGTTGTCGAGGTCGAAGCGGCGCTGCGGGTTCCACATGAGCCGCTGCGGCAGCTCCACGACGCCGCGCACCGGCCCGCGCAGCTCCTCGAGGGTCCGCGCGACCAGGGCGGGCCGGTGCGGCCGGGCGAGATACGCCACCGGCCCGCGTGCCGACTCGTCCTGCATGGCCCGAAGTGTACCCGGGCGCCGCATGGCGCGGGCCATACGGCCCGCGGTGCCCGTCAGCGACTGTCCTGCCGCGGGATGACCACCTCGCGGAAGAGCAGCTGCACGGCCGCCACCACCGGGATCGCGACGAGCGCGCCGACCACGCCCATGAGGGCCACGCCGACGAGGACGGACAGGATGGCGGCCAGGTCGGAGACCTTCACCGCGCGGCGCATCACCGTCGGGTAGATGGCGTAGTTCTCCACCTGCTGGTAGATGACGAAGAACACCACGCAGGCGATGCCGGCCGGGATCGACGTGGCGAACCCGACGATGCTCACGACCACCGCGCCCAGCGTGGCGCCGATCTGCGGGATCAGGTCGGTGATGGCGACGAGGACCGCGAGGGCGTACGGGTACGCGATGCCGACGATGAGCAGGAACACGAACGACGCCAGGCCCGCGACCACGGCGATGGCCAGGGCGCCGCCGAGGTAGGCGCCGACCTTCGTCAGGATCTCGTCGCCGAGCAGCCGGACCCGCTCGCGGCGGCTGGCCGGGACGAGCCGGTAGCCGCCCTCCTTCAGCCGGTCGAACGCGGCCATGAAGTACACCGTCAGGATGATCACGGTCAGGATGTTGAACAGCGCCGAGAACGCGACCTGCACGCCGCCCCACACGCCGCCCAGGGCCTTCGTCACGTTGCCCGGGGTGGCGACGTTCTTGAGCTGGTCCAGCAGCTGGTACTGCTCGTTGAGGTCGTTGAGCTGGTTGTTGCGGCGCAGGTTGTCGATGTACGTCGGCAGGTTGTCGACGAGGTCGTTGCTCTGCTGCACCAGCGGCGGGATGAGGGCCACGACGCCGCCGCACAGCAGCAGCAGGGCCCCGACGCCGACCACGGCGACGGAGAGCGCGCGGGGCAGGCCCCACTTGCTCAGCCGTACCACCGCGGGGTTGAGGCCGATCGCGAGGAACATCGCGATGAAGATGAGGATCAGGATCGAGTGGATGTTCTGCACCGCGAGGTAGGCGCTGTAGGCCAGCAGCAGCCCGAGACCGGCGGTGAAGCCGATGATGAGCGGCGAGCGGCGCATCGGCGGCCCGGGCCGGCCGAACCGCGGCGGCGCCTCCTGCACGATCACCACGTCGACGTCGACCTCGACCTGCGCCGGCCCGACGCGCGATGGCTCGACGCGTGACGGCTCGGCCTGCGGCGGCTCGACCTGGGGCGAGGGGGCCTGCTGCACCTCGTCCTGCACTGTGAACTCCCTGCGAAGAGACGGTCTTGAGGCAGGGTACCGGGTGGGCGCCAGGGCGGGCGGCTAGCGTATGGATATGGCAGATCTCGTCTACCCGCCGGTCATCGCGTTCGCGAGGACGCTGTTCCGGCTCCTCGACATGAAGATCACGATCGAGGGGGAGGAACACGTGCCGGCCGACGGGGGTGCCGTCATCGCCTGCAACCACGTCTCGTACCTCGACTTCATCTTCTGCGGCCTCGGCGCACGCCGCTCCAAGCGTCTCGTGCGGTTCATGGCCAAGGACTCGATCTTCCGGCACCGCATCGGGGGGCCGCTCATGCGTGGCATGCACCACATCCCCGTCGACCGCGACGCCGGCATGGCTTCCTACAAGGCCGCCCTCGCCGCGCTCAAGGACGGCGAGGTCGTCGGGGTGTTCCCGGAGGCGACGATCAGCCCGTCGTTCACGGTCAAGGAGTTCAAGAGCGGCGCCACCCGGATGGCCGCGGCGACCGGGGTGCCGGTCGTGCCGATGGCGGTGTGGGGCACCCAGCGGCTCTGGACGAAGGGACGGCCGAGGGACCTCACCCGTCGGGGGGTGGCGATCACCATACTCATGGGCGAGCCGTTGCGCCCGCAGCGGCGTGACAATCAAGATGCGGTGACCGCAGAGCTGCGCGGCCGCATGGCGGCCCTGCTGGACCGGGCCCAGCGGGAGTATCCGCAGGCGCCAGCAGGCCCCGAGGACACCTGGTGGCTGCCTGCCCACCTGGGCGGTACCGCGCCGGCTCCCGAAGTAGTGGAGGCCAAGTGACCAAGGAGCCGACGGACCTGCTCGTGCTACTACGCGAGCTCGAACCCGTTGTGGAGGAGAACCTCAACCGCCATCTGGCCACGGCCAAGGAGTGGTTCCCGCACGAGTACGTGCCGTGGAGCGAGGGGCGAGACTTCGACGGCGTCCTCGGCGGCATCGCGTGGGAGCCCGACCAGTCGAAGCTGTCCGAGGTGGCCCGGGTATCGCTCGTGGTGAACCTGCTCACCGAGGACAACCTGCCCAGCTACCACCACGAGATCGCCTCCACGTTCGGCCGGGACGGGGCCTGGGGCACGTGGGTGCACCGGTGGACGGCCGAGGAGGGCCGGCACGGCATCGCCATCCGCGACTACCTGCTCGCCGCCCGCGCCGTGGACCCCGTGGCCCTCGAACGGGCCCGGATGACGCACATGGAGAGCGGCTTCCGCAACGCCTACGACGGGCTCGTCGAGTCCATCGCCTACGTGTCGTTCCAGGAGCTGGCCACCCGGGTGTCGCACCGCAACACCGGCACGATCTCCGGCGACCCGGTGTGCGAGCAGCTCCTGGCCCGGGTCGCGGCCGACGAGAACCTGCACATGATCTTCTACCGGAACCTGCTCGGCGCCGCGTTCGACCTCGCCCCGAACACCACGATGCGGGCCGTGACCCGGGTCGCGACCAGCTTCCAGATGCCCGGGCACAGCATCGAGGGCTTCGGCCGCAAGTCGGTGCAGATCGCCAAGGCCGGCATCTACGACCTGCGGCTGCACCACGACGACGTGCTCGTGCCCGTGCTGCGGCAGGTCCGCGCGCTGGACCGGGACTTGAGCGGCGACGGCGACGCCGCCCGCGACGAGCTGGTCGCGTTCATGACCGACCTCGACACCCAGGCGGCGCGGTTCGTCGAGCGCCGTGACGCCCAGCGGGCCCGCGCCCTGGCCTGACACCCCCGCAGTCGTACGTCCCGGAGCCCCCGGCCCGCCAAGGGCACGGGGGCCCGGTTGCCTTCCGTGAGCGTTGCAGTAGGCTGCGACGACCGTTCCGTGCCCGTCACTGCCCGTCTGACCGTTTTCGACGTGTCTTGCGGGCCGCGGCACGGCGCGGGATTTCACTCCCCGTATCGGAAGGCAGCATCGCCATGGCCAGACGCGTCATCCATGAGCTGATCGACGACCTCGACGGCGGGCTCGCCGACGAGACCCTCAGCTTCGGCCTCGACGGCGTGCAGTTCACCATCGATCTGTCCGCGAAGAACGCCGCGGATCTCCGCGACGTGCTCGCGCCGTTCGTCGCGGCGGCGACCAAGCTCGGCCGTACCCCGGCCGCGGTGCCGCCGTCGCGGGGCGGCCGGCTCCGTCCGGTCCTGTCGGCCCGGGCGGAACGGGAGCAGAACCGGGCGATCCGCGAGTGGGCGCAGAGCAAGGGGCTCGAGGTCTCCGACCGCGGCCGGATCCGCGCCGACATCGTCGAGCGGTTCCACGCCGAGGCGGGAAGCTGAACCCGGGGGCGCCCGCCCGAAGGGCGCCCCCAATCGCCAGACGGTACGTCCCAGTGATATGTCCCAGAGATATGTCCCAGTGATGGGAAACACAGCACGGCCATGGCGCCGACCGCGGGGAGCGGCGCCATCGCGAACCCAGTGACACCCGAAACGTCGGGCACTTCGTGCCGCATCCGGTCAGGCCCGAAGTCCCGAGCGGCCGGCGCGCCCGATGAGACCAACACCTGCTCGGCCGCCTGTGTCCAGTCAGGCCCGAGGTTCCGTGCGGCCGGCGTGCCCCAGCGAGATCAACGCCGGCTCGGCCGCCCGCGTCCGGTCAGGCCGGAAGTTGCGAGTCAGGCCGGAAGTTCCGTGCGGCCGGCGCGCAGCCGGGTGCGGGCCAGCGCGCCCAGCGACACCAACGCCAGTGCGGCCGCGGCGATGCCGGCCACCGTGCCGACGGCGGGCGCGGCGACCAGCGCCGGCAGGGTGCGGACCGCGATCGCGCTGCCCAGGGCCCGCGTCGAGGCGCTCCAGGCCAGCACGGTGGTGACGGTCCCGGGCCGGGCCCGCCGGGCCAGCCGGGCGTCCATCCCGCCCTCGAACGCCGTCATGCTCAGCCCCGACAGGAACTGGGCCAGGAACAGGCCGGCGACGTGGGCCGGGGCCAGCAGCCAGCCGGCGAGCATGCCGACACCCCACAGCGGCCACAGCACCGGGGCCGGCAGCCGCAGCCGGCCGGCGCGGTCGACCGCCCACGACGAGAGCAGGCAGCCGGCGCTGAACGCGGCGGCCGCGCCCGCCACGGCGTGCCGGCCGTGCAGCTCGGTGGCGAGGGCCACGGACAGCAGCGTCGGGCCGGCGGCCAGGAGCATGACGCCGCTGCCCGCGGCGAGCACGGCGAAGGGGAGGCCTGCCGTCTTCGCCGCGGTCTCGGCCCGGCGCCGCTCGACCCGGGTCGGCCGCTCGACGCCGTCGCGGCGGTCGACCGGCAGGGCCCGGGGCGCGTTGCGCGGGGAGGACAGCACCCGGGAGCGGCGCGCGGCGAGGATCGTCGGCAGCAGGCTCAGCCCGTAGACGACGAAGACGGCGGCGAGGGCGACGCGGTGCAGGGGCAGCAGCGCGGCGACGCTCGCCCCGGCGGCCTCCACGGCGGCGATCGACAGGGCGTAGCGGGTCATGGCGCGGGGGCGGGCGTCGACGGCGGCGACCTCGGCCCGCATCGCGGCGAAGCCGGCGTAGGCGGCGACGTGCATGAGGGTGACGCCGGCGGCGACGAGCCGGCCGTCGACCCCGGCCAGCAGCGCGGCCAGGGTCGCCACCCGCAGCGTGGCCTCGGTGGCGCCGGCCAGGTACAGCAGGATGCGCCCGTGCAGGTGCCGGGCCAGCCAGCCGGTGACCGGCGCGGAGAGCACGACGCCGAGGAGCATGGCCGCGTTGCACAGGGCGGCCATGGCCAGGCCGCCGCGCTGGGTGGCGACGAGGTTGAACAGCGTCCAGCCGAGGGCGAGGCCGAACGAGTCGACCAGGCCGGACACCAGCAGCTCGCGCAGCCGGCCGGCGCGGCGGCGGCCGCCGGTCAGTGAGGCGCGGTGACGCGACCGGTGCGGCGCGGCCGCATGCGGGTCGGCCCCATCGGC
>NZ_JBFAZW010000114.1:0-33742 GCF_040682015.1 Dactylosporangium sp. NPDC051485 | reverse complement strand
GCTCGGGCTGCCCGGCGTGGCCGGCCGCCCGGCCGCCGCGGCCCGGCGGGCCCTCGACGGCGTGTGCGTCGCCCTGTGGAAGTTCCTGACCCTGCTCGTGCTCATCCTCGACGTGGGCGGCGCGCCGAGCCGCAAGGTCTTCTGGACCTGCCTGCTGGCCATCGTCGGCATCACGATCGCCGTGGTCAGCGGCGTACGCGCGCCATTCCCGCGCTGGGCCGCGGTCACCGCCGCTGGCGGCGTCGCCCTGCTGACGCTGGGCATGGCGGCCGTGCCGCTGCTGCCCGCCGAGCCGGGCCGGCACGACGCCTGGCTGCTGTCCGCCGGCGCCCTGCTGGTCCTCGGCGCGGTCCTGGTGTGGGCCGGCGCCTGCCGCTCGGTCTTCGGTCGCACCGGCGAGGCCCGGGTCGTCGACGGCACGCTGATCGGCGACCCGCTGCTGGTCGCCCCGGTGCTGGCCGGGGCCGGCGCGGTGCTCTACGCGCTGGTCAGCCGCGGCGCGATCGGCACACCGGCCATGGTGGTCGGGGCCGCGGCCGTCCTCACCGTGGTCCTTCGCGAGATCATCGAGGCGATGACGGTACGGCGGTTCACCGGCGAGCTCGACGCCCGCGAGACGGCGTTCACCTCCCTGGTGGCCGGCTCGGCCGACGTGATCCTGGTGCTCGACCGCGATCTCACGGTGCGCTGGCAGTCGCCGGCCGCGGCCCGCCAGTTCGGGCTGTCCGACCAGGAGGTGCTCGGCCGCCCGTTCGCGCGCCTGGTACACCCGGCGGACGCCCTCTCCCTCGACGCCCGGGCGGCCGGGCCCGTCCAAGCCCGCATCTGCGACGGGTTCGGGGTCTGGCGCCACGTCGAGTTCACCATCGCCGGCACCCCCGAGGTGGACGGCGTCGTGGTCCACCTTCGCGACGCCGGGGAGCGCCGCGAGCTGGAGCGCAGCCTGCGGCGCACCGCCCGCGCCGATCCGCTCACGGGCCTGGCCAACCGCGGCGCCCTGCTGCGCGAGCTGACCGCCGGCACCGGCTTCCTCATCACCGTCGGCCTGGACGGCTTCGCCGGCGTCAACGACCTGCACGGCCCGGACGTCGGCGACGCCATGCTGGTCGAGGTGGCCGCCCGCATCCGCGCCGCCGCCGGCCCCGGCGACGTGGCCGCCCGCATCGACGGCGACGAGTTCGCCGTCTTCACCCGCGTCGACAAGGTCCACGCCTACACCCTGGCCACCCGCCTGGTCGGCGAGCTCGGCGAGCCGTACCCGATGCCGGGCGCGGTCCTGCAGCTGTCCGCCGGCATCGGCCTGGCCCCGGTCGGCGGCGGCCCCGAGGAGACGCTGCACCGCGCCGGCCTGGCGCTGCGGCGGGCCAAGCGCACCGGCCGCGGCCGCGTGGAGTGGCACGACGAGGCCGCCGAGGAGGCGTACGTCCGCCGCGCGACGCTGGAGCAGGACCTGCCCCTCGCGGTCGGGCGCGGGGAGCTGGACCTGGCGTACCACCCGGTCTACGACCTCGTCGAGGGCCATCCGATCGGCGTCGAGGCCCTCCTGCGCTGGCGCCACCCGAAGCTCGGCACCATCGCGCCGGGCGAGACCCTGACCGTGGCCCGCGAGCTGGGTCGCACGGCCGACGTGCACGACTGGGTGCTGAGCCGGGCCTGCCGCCAGCTGTCGATGTGGCAGCACGAGGGGTACCGGCTGTGGATGTCCGTCAACGTCGGCTTCGACGACTTCGCCGACCCCGGCTTCCCCAACCGGCTGAGCCTGGCCCTCGACAGCCACCAGATCGACCCGGCCGACCTGGTCATCGAGCTCGCCGAGCGCGAACTGGACCCCGACCTGGACCTCGTCGCCGAGCCGCTCGCGACGGTGCGGGCCATCGGGGTGCGAACGGCCCTGGACGGCTTCGGCGCGGGCGGCACGTCGCTGGCCCACCTGCGGCGCCTCCCGGCCGACCTGCTGAAGGTCGACCGCGCCCTGTTCACGGCGCCCCCGGTGAGCGGCGGCCGGGTCCCCCCGCTCATCGACGTGGTGGTGAAGCTGGGCCGGCGCCTGGACGTGACCGTGGTCGCGCACGGGCTGGAGGCGCAGGAGCACCTGGAGCTGGTGCGGGCGGCGGGCTGCCGGTACGGCCAGGGCCACTTCTACGGCCAGCCCGCCCCGGCGGAGCGCATCGAGGCGGCACTGGTCCGGCAGCGCACGTGGTGATCACCCGCGGGCCTGGTTTGTTTGCCGAACCCGTCGACCGCGTCGCCGGTCAGGCCTGGCCGGGCAGCACTCTTGACTCTTGAACCGTCGATCACTCAGCGTCGCGATGAACCTCGTGCCGGCGATCGCGGTCTGCGGCATGCGCGTGCACCATTTGACATTGCCGTTACCGTCCGGGGCGGTGATTCCGGGCGAGGTCGGGGATAATCAATGACATGGGGCAGCTGTCATTCTTCAGTCGCACAGAATTGGCTGCCATGCGTGACCGCACCAAGTCTCGGCGCTATTGTCCAGCAACGGAGCAGTTCCGTCGAGAACATGAGCGGCATCGAGCGTGGGGCCTTGCTCGGAGGCACGCCGAGAAGCTACGCCGCATCCGTGGTGGCGTCCCGCCGGTGACCGCGGCCGACGACCAGCGGCCCGACCCGGTCCCCGCGCCGGTCCCGCCGACACTACCGTCCGAACAGGCCGAACACCCCGCCGAACACCCCGCCGACCAGGTCATCGCCGACCACACCGATCCCGCACCACCGGACCGCAAGGACGGCGCCGCAGCGTCCGGGCACGCCCACGCGAGACGTCGCACACCAACGCCACCCCAGCCGTCACACCGGCCCGCCGGTGCGGCGACGCGTCGAACAACCGGCCACCATCCGCGCTCACCGGCAGCGTATCGCAGCCGGTTCTTGCATCTGCCACATCCGGCCGACTGCCAATTCCGCAGCCTGCGAAAGGCCGAACACCATCCCAACGCGCCACCGGCGGAGCATTGCAGTGAATACGCACGCATCGGCAGTGCAGAGCGCCAAGCCACCGAACTGCCAGCCACTCGCTGTCACGATCGCCTCCCCGCTGGCCAGAGGGGTGGAGGCGCGGCGGTCGGTGCGGCGGCGGAGTTTGCCGAAGTCGTTCATCCATGCCTGGTTGGCCTCCACGACCCAGCGCCAGCCAGTCTGGACCGGGGCGGGTTTCCCGCGCCGGGCGATCCGTCCGCGGCAGCCGCGTCCGGTGAGCAGGTCCCGGGTTGGCGCGGAGTCGTAACCGGCGTCGAGGTGGACGGTGACCCGGCCGGGCCGGCGGCCGCCGAGCTGCGCGTCAACGGCATCCAGGGCCGGGCCGAGCAGAGGCGCGTCGTACCAGTTCGCGCCGGCCGCGACGATCCCGAGCGGGATCCGGCGGCCGTCCGTGGCGACGGAACGTTTCCGGCCGCCGTTGCCCCGGCCGGCCGGCGACGGACCGACGTGCTCCCCACCAGCAACGGCTTTGGTGATATACCCGTCGACAGCCACATCTATGCCCGAAACGCACTGAGTCCACCCTATTGACGGTCGCCCTAAGTCCGATAAATCCGGCACTTCGTGACCAGATTTATCGGACTTATCACGATTTTTCGCCTGACGGGCGTCAGGGTGTGATCCAACTGGTTAAAGGGTGTAGATCGGATGTATCAGCGATACTTGGCGATGATCGGCAGGGCCTGGCGGTCCGGGTTGACGTGCAGGACGCTGAAGAGGATCGGGTCGTCGTCCTGCCAGCTCACGGCCAGGCGGTGGGTCTCCCGGGTGGCCGGGAACAGCATCTTGCCGCTGGCGACGACCGGCAGGCCCAGCTTGGCGGGCTGGGCGCCACGGTTCTTGATGTTGCCGCCGACCACGTTGATGAGCTCCCCCATCGCGTCGGTCACGTCCCGGTCGGTGATCTCGCCGGCCTGCATGGCGAGCATGATCGCGGTGATGTCGCCGGCGGCCGCGGGCGGGACCAGGACGCGCACGTGCCCCTCCCAGGCGCCCGTGATCGACACGGCGGCCGTGATGGCCCGCGGGTGCGGGGCTTGCGGATCTTCGACCGCGGTGGCCTCGGGCTGCTGGAGGTACGCGTCCCAGACCTCGTTGACGATCTCGATGAGGTCCTGGTCGACCAGTCCCGACTCTGCGGTGGAAACGTCCGCCATGGCGGCTCCCGGAGGGTGCGCACGGGCGCCGCCGGCCGGCGCCCCTATCCCCGCATGGTGCCAGCCGGAGGTTTCAACGCGGGCGGTTTGGGATTATTGCCGGACCCGGCCCGGACCAGGACAAGGACCGGGCCCGGGGTTCAGCCGGCACCGGACCCGGCCCGGACCCGGACCAGAACCGCGACCCGGTTCAGCCGGCAGCGGAAACGGGGCCGGCGGGCGGTCGCGGCGAGGGGTTCTCGCTTATGTTCGGCTCATGCGCTCACGCTACGAGCGGCGGCCCGACGAGGATCCGCCGATACCCCCGGCGCTGCACGCCCCCTGGCTCGACGAGCAGCTGTTCGGGCGGCGCATGGTGTTCCTGCGCGGCCCGATCGAGCCCGAGATGGCCTCCCGGGCCGCGGCCACGCTGCTCGCCCTGGACGCGAGCGGCGCCGAGCCGATCAGCGTGCACATGAGCGCCGAGCAGGGCATACTGGCGGCGGTCTGGACCCTGGTCGACGCGATCGACACGCTGCAGGCGCCGGTGCACGCCACGGCGGTCGGCGAGGTGAGCTCGGCGGCGCTGGGGGTGTTCTGCGCGGCGGAGCAGCGCCACGCCTTCGCCCACGCGCGATTCCGGCTGGCCGAGCCGAAGGTGTCCTCGCCGGGCGGGACGGCGGACCAGGTGGTGGCAGAGGCGGGGCGATACCTGCGCGACCTCGAGGACCTGATCCTGCGCATCGCCGCCGCGACCGGGCAGTCGCGCTCCCGGGTCGAGGACGACCTGCAGTCGGGGCGCATGCTCAGCGCCGAGGACGCGATCGAATACGGCCTGATCTCCTCGATCGTCCGGCGCTGACACAGGCCCGGGCACGCGGAGACCGATCGTCCGGCGCTGACGCGGGCTCCGGGCGCGCGGAGATCGCTCGGTCGGCGCAAAGCGGGCTCAGGCACGCGGAGATCGCTCGTCCGGCGCTGACGCGGGCTCCGGGCGCGCGGAGATCGCTCGGTCGGCGCAAAGCGGGCTCAGGCACGCGGAGATCGATCGGCCGGCGCAAGCGCTGAGCCGCCGCGCGGGCAGGCGCCGCCGCGCGAGGAGTCAGGCGGCTCTCCTCGATCGTCCGGCGCTGACACAGGCCCGGGCACGCGGAGATCGATCGTCCGGCGCTGACGCGGACTCCGGGCGCGCGGAAACCGCTCGGCCGGCACAAGCGGGCTCAGGCACGCGGAGATCGATCGGCCGGCACAGGCGGTGAGGCGCCGCGCGGGTAGGCGCCGCCGTGCGAGGGGTCAGGCGGCGCGGAACGTGCCAACATAGGCTGATGGCGAGCGTCGATCTCGTGCGGAAGGTGGCGCTGGGCCTGCCCCGCACCAGCGAGCATCTGATCCACGACCGGGTCAAGTTCCGGGTCGGGCGGATCGTGTACCTGGCGCTGTCGCGGGACGAGGCCACGCTCGGGTTCGCGTTCCCGCGCGAGGAGCGGGCCGCGCTGGTGGCCACCGAGCCCGAGCGGTTCTTCCTGCCGCGGGCCTCGGACCTGCGGTACCACTGGGTGTGCGCCCATCTCGGGCTGCTCGGCGACGACGAGCTGCGCGACCTCGTCGTGGACGCGTGGCGCATGGTGGTGCCCAAGCGCGTGTTCGCGCAGTGGCAGCAGGGCGCCTGATGATGATCGACAGCGACCGGCGGGCCGGGCCGCCGCCGCGCCGGCGGCGAGCGGCCCGGAGCGCCGTGATCAGGCGGTGGTGATCCGGCCGTCGGGCTGGCGCGAGCACGTCAGCGCGCGGGCGGGGGTGGTGGCCGCGGCGCTCAGGCACTGGCCCAGGACGGCCTGGCCGGCCGCGGTCGGGTGCCACGACTCCTGACAGGTCTGGAAGTACGACACGCAGGTGTTCGCGATCCGCTGGATGGCGATCTTGTCCTTGCCCGACAGGCTGGTCACGAACGTGCCGCTCGGGCCGTCCTGCAGGCGGATCGGGGTGGCCAGGGCGTTATCGGGGCTGCCCGGGTGCTCGCACAGGCGGGCGCCGTCGAAGGCGTGCTGGACGTCGAGGAAGACCAGGTCGTCGTTCGGGAACTCGGCGGCGAGGGTGTTGCGGACGTTCTGCACCAGGTTGCCCAGGCCCTGGGAGAAGAGGTGGCCGGCGGACAGGCTGGCCCGGTGGATGGGGCAGCCGGCGGCGTACCGCACGGCGCCGAGCTCGCGGAACTTGTCCCGGTCGTCCTGGCGGCCGTCGGCCTCCCAGTAGGACGGGTCGAGGTCGAACGGCAGCGGGTTGGTGTAGTCCTGGAAGACGACGCGGTGCTTGTGGTCGGCGTCGACCTGGTTCAGCGTGGTGAGCAGCTGGCGGACCGCGTTGACCGTCTCGGTCGTCGCCGCGGCGAACTGGGCGGCGGTGGCGAGGTCGTCGGCGGTGCACGGGGACTGCTCGACCGGGCCGTTGAGGTACGCCCAGAACTCCCACCAGCCGGTCCACGCGTCGGCGATGAAGCGGTTGGCGCACTTCTCGGCCACGTCGCCGAAGGTGAACGAGCTGTTGTTGGAGCCGAGGCCGACCAGGACGAGGTCGATGTTGTGGGTCTGGGCCACGGCGCGGAGCTGGTCGAGCTGGGCAGCCACGGTCCGGCCCTTGGCGCGGGTGGTGCCCGGGGCAGTGAAGTCCGCGGGGCGGCCGCCGGAGCAGGCCAGGTTGTAGCGGTCCTGGATCCCCGCCAGCGAGGCCTGCAGCAGTGAGGCGTTGGCGGAGCGGTGGCAGAAGAAGGCGTTGCTGTTCGGGGCGGACCAGCCGGGGAATGCCTGGGCGACGCCGTTGACGTCGGTGACCGGTTGGTAGCTGCCGGCGCCCTCGCCGCTGATGAAGCTGTCGCCGAGGGCGACGGCGGCGGTGGGCAGGGCGGCGTGGGCGGGGGCGGGTAGCGCCACGGCGCTGGTGGCGGCCAGCGCGGCGGCGAGCAGGATCCGGCGAAGCATCGGGTCTCCTCGATCCGGGAATGTGAAGAGATCTCGGATCAGACCATAAGAGCAATATCTTCGTCAATGTCCGGCGTGTGAACTCCCTATAAAAACGATCGATTTAATAGATCGACATGTGCACGTGGTTGGTGTGGTCGCTGCTCGGGTCACCCTTGCCGCCCGAGTACGGATGCCAGCCGGCGGCCTGGGTCCACACCTGGCGGTACCAGATCACGTACATGACGCCGAGGCGCTCGGCGTTGCGCACCAGCCAGACGGCGAGCTGGGTGCCGTACTCCTTCGCGGCCCCCTCGGCGATGCCGCCGAAACCGGCCGCGTCCGCCGCGAAGTCGCAGGCCCGGCCCTTCGGGTGCTCGTACGGCTCGGGCGGCTGGCGCCAGCACGACACGTAGTGCCGGAAGCCTGCCTTCTCGACCTGCTGCAGGGCGTGCAGGGTGCGCGGGGTCAGGCACCCCGCGGTGGTCGGGTCCTGGGCGCCGCAGGTCTCCGGCGGCCACGAGCCGTCGGGGCGGCGCGGGGCCGGCTCGGCGGCGACTGCGGGGGCCTTGGCGCTGGTCGTGGTGGCCACGTCCAGGGCGCGCATGGCTTCCTCGTGCTGTGCCTCGACCAGCGCCGCCTCGACGGCGGCCCTCTGCTGGGCCATGACCTCGACCTGCTGCTGCTGGCGGGTCACCTCGGCGTCGATGCCGGCCCTGGTGGCCTCCAGCCGGGCCCGCAGGCCGGCCTGCTCCTTGAGCTTCTCGCCCTGGTGCCGGGCGACGAGCTCGAGCAGGCTGACCCGGTCGGCGAAGACGCCGGGCGAGCGGCTGTCGAGCAGGGTGGAGGCGTCGCGCAGGCCGCCGCCCATCTGGTAGGCGATCACGGAGACGCGGGTGGTGTCGGCGAGCAGCTGCAGATAGCGGGGCTCGAGGTCGGCCTGCCGCGCGGCGAGCTCGGCCTGGCGCTGCCTGGACGCGACGAGCGCGTTCTGGGCGTCGATGTAGGCCCGGTTGGCGGCGTCGAGCTGCTCGGCGAGTTCCGCCGTCCCGCCCTCGGAAGGCGACGACGGCGAGGCCGCCGCGGCGGCCGGGGTCAGCACGATCGCGAGCGCGCACAGCACGGCCACGATCCACAAAGGTCTGGGCATACGTTTCCCCCCATCGGCCGCCAACCGGGCCGGTTGACGGTTTCTGGGGGGAACCGCGCGAAAAAGTACCTCAGTGGCAGTGCTTGGCCACCGTTGCCGGCACGTCCAGCGCCGGGTTGCGGTCGAAGAAGCCGTAGGGCTTCATGGTGAACCCGCAGGCGTCGACCGGCATGACCGGCCAGTCCTCCGGGCGCGGGAAGTGGGTCATGCCGAAGGTGTGCCAGAGCACCACGTCGGCGCCGTCCAGCCCGCGGTCGGCGGCCGTCCACTCGGGCAGGCCGGCCCCGCCCGGGTGCTGGTTGACGAGGTCGCCGGCCGGGTACCGCTCCTGCGGGTCGTAGCGCGTGACCCACAGGTGCCGGGTGGCGAACGCGGCCCGCCGGGCGATCGAGGAGGCCGGGTCGGCCAGCAGCGCCGGCTGGCCCGCCGGGTGCAGCACGTAGGCGGTCGGCCGGCCCAGCCGGTTGGTCCGCTCGGCGCTGGCCACCCGCCACACCCGCCCGAGCGCGGGCTCGGCGTCGCGGACCCCCTCCGACTCGCGCTTGAGCCGGGTGTACTGCCGGGTGAACGCATTGCCGTGCGGGTTGTCCGGCCCGATCGGCAGCCGGACGAGGTCGATCTCGTCAACGGTGTTCGCGACGCCGTCGACGGTCATGTCCAGGCGGGCGTTGAACAGGTGCTGGTGGCCGGGCGCGCCCAGCCCCGGCGCCACCGGCTCGGCCCACGGGGACCCCTCGGCGTGGGCCGAGGTGAACACGACCCCGCTGGCCTTGCACTCGAGCTGGAACGTGCCGTCGAGGTAGAGGTACCAGTAGAAGCCGTAGTCGTAGTTGCCGACGGTGGCCCAGTAGGAGATGACCATCCGTCGCTGCCGCCGCGTCTGCTGCGCCTCGGTGAACAGGTCGGTGTGCTTCCACAGCACGCCGAAGTCCTCCTCGTGCATGCAGATGGCGTTCGGTACCACCCGGGGCTCCCCGTCGCCGTCGGCCAGGACCGCGTCGAGGTAGCGGATCTCGCCCAGGCAGTCGCAGCCGTTGCGCAGGCTGTTGACCTGCTGGCCGAGCAGGTACTCGCCGGCGTCGAAGTAGTTCTGCCAGAAGCGGACCGGGGACGGGTCGGCGTAGGGCACCACCATCTCGGCCACCGAGGCGCGGTAGCAGACCGGCCGGCCCTGCAGGGAGATCTGGTGCAGCACCAGGCCCTCGCGCGGGTCGAAGCCGACCCGCAGCCGCCACCCCTCCCACTCCACGACGTCGCCCGTCACCGTGAAGCTGGCCCCTTCGGGCTGGGTGATCTCGATGGGCTTCAGCGTCTCGCGGTCCGGCCCGACGTACGCCGGATCGTCGTAGTTGCCCTCCTCCTCGGGCACGCCCAGGTCCTCGTCGTCGACGAGGTCGAGCACCCGCCGCTCGGTCAGGTCGACGTAGGCGACCAGCCCGTCGATCGGGTGCGCCCAGCAGTGGTCCTCCGGCCGGTGCTGCACGAACGACAGCACCCGCAGCATGCGCCGGCCCGACTCGCCCGCGATGCCGAAGTCGCCGGCCGACAGCGGGCAGGAGCGGACCAGGTCGAGGTCGGTGATGCCCCGCCGGGCCAGCGCCGCGACCCAGCCGGGGTCGGCCTTGACGATCTCGTCGACGGCGATGAACTCCTCCAGCAGGATCGCCGGCTGGCCGTCGGTAGCCGGGTCGATCTCGCGCTGCCAGTCGACCTCGCCGCGGGTCACCGAGGCGACGACCGTGCGGCTGGCGCCGGTGGCCACGTCGAGCAGCACGGCCCGGACCCGGCGGTCCACCGGGTCTCCGTCGCGGTGCGCGAGCACCTCGTCCTTGGCCGGCTCCTCGAGGCCGAGGAACGGGAAGCGCACGGTCGGCCCGAGCAGCCCGGCCTTGTCCAGCACCACGCGGGCGACCGTGATCTCTTCGGCGGTGAGCCTGTCCAGTGGATGCATGGGCTACGCCGAAATGCGGTCGTCGGCCTGCGCGAGCAGGTCCTCGATGCCGGCCAGCGCCGCGGCCTGGCGCGCGCCGCCCTCGCCGATCCCGGCATAGACCGACGGGCGGGTGAGCTTGATGGTGTACCCCCACACGAGCCCGATCACGACGGCCGCAGCGACGATGCCCGGCAGCACGTACGTGAGGACGGAGCCCTTCTCGGCGCCGAGGATCGAGTCGGCGTTGACCACGACCGTGGCGGTGATGGCGACGAGCGCGATCACGGCCAGCCCCGGCGCGATGATCCGCTGCCAGATGCTCTCGACGGTGTCGCGGCGGGCGAAGTACCCCACGACGCTCAGCGAGGTGCCGATCATGAGCACGAGCACGCCGACCGCGGCCACGTAGGACAGCCACGTGAACAGCTCCAGCAGCGGGTCCCGGCCGAGCATCGCGAAGATCGCGAAGGTGATCACGGCGGCGAGTGACTGCAGCAGCGAGCCGGCCACCGGCGAGCCGGTCCGGCGCCAGGTCGCGGCGGTGAAGTGCGGCAGGACCCCCTCCTGCCCGGCCGCGAACGTGTACCGCGACACGACCATGTGGAACGACAGCAGCGCGGCGAAGACACTGGTCAGGAACAGCACGTTGGCGGCGGTGGACAGCCCGGTGCCGAACCACCGGCCGATCATGCCGAACGGGTCGGCCGGCCCGGCGGCGAGGCCGTCCTTGCCCGCCGCGGACGCGAGGGCCCAGGCGGAGATGGCGTAGAGCACCGAGGTGATGGCGACGGCGACGTAGGTGGCCCGGGCCACGGTGCGGCGCGGGTCCTTGACCTCGCCGGAGTACACGGCGGCCGACTCGAAGCCGACGAAGGCCGCGATGCCGAACGCGAAGACGCCGCCGACGCCCGAGGTGAAGAGGTTGCCGGGGGCGAGGGACGCGGTGCTGACCGAGCCGCCGGCCGGGTGACCGAAGCCGCCGATGTCGAAGAGCAGGACCGCGATGATCTCGGCGATCAGGAAGACGCCCAGCACCTTGGCGGACAGGTCGACGTTGAACAGCCCGAGCAGCCCGACGATCGCCCAGACCCCCAGGGCGCACGCCCACCAGGGCAGGTCGACCTGCCACTGCGCGGCGGCGAACCCGTTGAACGCCCAGCCGAACAGCCCGTACAGCCCGATCTGGATGGTGTTGTAGGCGACGATCGCGACGGCCGAGCCGGCCACGCCCCAGGCGCGGGACAGCCCCAGCGCGATGTAGGCGTAGAAGGCGCCCGCGTTCTCGACGTACCGCGTCATCGCGGCGTAGCCGACGGCGAACAGGGCCAGCGCCAGCCCCAGGATCGGGAACGACAGCGGCACGCCGATGCTGCCCGTCACCGCATAGGTGGTGACGACGCCGCCGGCGAGCACGGTCATCGGCGCGGACGCCGAGACGGTGAAGAAGATGAGCGATCCCACGCCGAGGCGTCGTTGCCGCAGACCCGGTGCGGCGGGTGCAGGTTGAGCCATCGAGATCCTCGCATTCATCAAAGCGGACAAGGCACTCTAGGGGTCGTGCCGAAGATCGTGCAATCCCGAACGAGCGCGTTAACGAGCGCGCAATAATGCATTTGCGATGTCGGTTGTTCTGTCGCGGCCGGATGCACTAGTCTGCCCACGCGCACGCCGCCCGGCGGCGATTTGCCGTGCGCGCTTTGCCGTGCGTCCGGATCAAGTCGAGAGGGATCATGACCGCACCGCGCCGGCTCCCGCTGGCCGACGAATTCTGGCTGCTGGCGCACCATGATTACTCCGGCCGGCCGCTGTGCGCGGCGCCCATCCTCGGGGCCGGTCTGGCCTCGTGCGTGCTGGCCGAGCTGTGGATGGCCGGCCTGCTCAACGTGGCCCAGGGGCGGGTCGTCGTGGTGCCGCGGCCGTCCCCGCCGAACGACCCGGTCTGGCAGTCGACCCTGCGGGAGCTGGCCGCCCAGCCGGTGAGCTACCCGCTGCGCGAATGGATCTCACACTTGGCCCGGTCGGCCAGTTCCGGGGTGACCACTCGGCTGATCGACGCAAATCTCGTGGAAGAGGTGCGGGGCGGGCCGTTCGGGCGGCGTAAATACGTTCCGTCAGATCCGGCGGTCGGATCGAGTCCAGCGATCATGCTCAATCACATGATCGAGAACGCCGAGCGGCTGGACTATCAGACCGCCGTTCTCGCCGGGCATGTACTCATCGCCGGATTGGACTCGGAAATCGTTTCACCCGATCCCGCGGCAACTCGCAATGGGCTGCGATCGATGGTTCGCGATCTTCCGCCGGACCTGCTTTCCGTGCTCAGCGCACTGCAGTCCGTGGTGAGCGCGGCCCCGCTGCGCGTGAACCGCTGATCGCTTCCGCGGCGCGGCAATCACCGAGCGTGATCAGTGGACCGCGGCGTAGAGGCCGGCCGTCGTGACGTCGGCGTCGACGGCCGCCCTGACCATCAGCCGCTCCAGATCGGCCAGGAACCCCAGCGGTCCCCGCCGCCCGAAGAAGCCGCGCTCCACCGACAACAGCAGCTCCGCGGTCTCCCCGAGATCCATGAGGAACATGAAGAAGTTCGCGTGCATGGGCAGCCGCTCGATCACCGGCGAGCGCAGCTTCGTCGCCGGCAGCAGGTCGGCGACCCGCGCGGCGAGTTCGTCGCCGCCCGGCGGGGGCGCGGGCGGGTCGGCGTCGAGCAGGCCGAAGCGGGTGTCGTTGAAGAAGCAATAGCCGTTCGGGCGCACGCCCCGCCGGGCCGCGAGCGCGGCGAACATGGCGTCGAGGGCGAACGGGTCGTACTCGCAGTGCGCGTACGCGGCGAACGCGGCGTCGGCCGAGCGCCGCAGCAACTGCCCGACCGGCTCGGCACCGTGCCGGGCGGGCGCGCAGTCGAGCCGGAACAGCGCGTTCTGGTTGAACGCGGCGACCACCCCGCGGCTGGCCGGCCGGAACCGGGTCGACACGATCATGCGCAGCGCGGCCTCGTCGTCGCCGAGGTACGCGGCCAGTTGCAGCGTCACGCCGCCCAGCAGCACCGTGGCCGAGGGCACCCCGTGGCGGGCGGCGAGCGCGTTCACAGCCAGCGCCAGGGCCGGCGACTGGATGAGCCCCCAGTCCAGCTGCGGCGTCCCGTCCTCGCGCGGCCGCTCGATCATGTGGTCGGGCAGGGAGTCCAGGTGCCGCTGCCAGAACGCGAGCGCCTTCGCCTCCCTCCGGCGGCCGACGGCCGAGCGCTCGTACTCCCCGCGCTCCAGCGGCTGCTGCCCCGGCTCGGGCACGCCCGCCGGGTCGGTGAGCAGGCCCGCCAGGTCCGCGCGGACGATGTTGAAGCTCCACCCGTCGACGGCCATGTGGCTCGCGGCGAGCAGCACCAGCTGGGGCCGGCCGCCGCACAGCAGGACCGCGGCCCGCAGCGGCAGATCGGCGCCGATGTCGAACCGGGGCCTGCGCAGCGCCTCCCCGATCCCGGCCGCCGCCTCCTCCAGCCCGACGTCGCCGAGGTCGTCGAGCTCGTGGACCTGCAGGTCCAGCACCCCCTCGGCGAGGACGCGCTGGACCGGGCCGGCGGGCGTGTCGGTGTACACCGTGTGCAGCGAGTCGTGCCGCTCTACCAGCCGCCGCAGGCCGTCGGCGACGTCCGCGAGCCCCCGCCCGTCCGGCACCGGCACCCGCACGAGCAGGTTGAGCGTGGTGTCCTCGGCCGGCAGCCACCGCAACACGTTCCAGATCGCGAGCTGCGCCCAGATCAGCGGCCCTTCGGCGGCCCGCCCGGTGCGAAAGGGGATGTCCACGGTTCACCGATCCTCTGGATCATCACTGCGTGGCGCGCCTGCGATGCAGAGGCTACGGAACTTTCAACGACGTACGCAAGATCCTGCCAACATCGGTCCTATTTTTGCCGCAAGCGGCATTCGATAGGTTGTACGGCATGTGGCGCATCTCCGTGAACCGCACCTGCGTCGGGTCGGGAAGCTGCACCGGCCTGGCCCCCGGCCACTTCGAGCTGAGCGACGCCGACGGCCGCTCCCATCCGGTGCATCCGGACGTGGCGCCCGACGAGGCCGTCCTGGACGCCGTGGCCTCCTGCCCGATGGAGGCCATCGAGGTCATCGACCTGGAGACCGGCGCCCCCGTCGAGGTCTGAGCGGCGGCCCGTCAGGCCCGGTCGCCGCGGTAGGCGGCCAGGAGGGCCTCGGCGGCCTGGACCGGGGTCAGCTCGCCGGACAGGACGCGGCGCTCGATCGACGGGGTCAGCTCGCGCACCGCCGGGCTGGTGCGCAGCCCGTCGAGCAGGGCGTCGCGGGTCATGGACCACACCCAGCGCAGCTGCTGCCGTTCGCGCCGGGTGCGCAGGGCGCCCGAGGCGACCAGGGCGTCGTGGTGGCGGGTCAGCTGCGACCACAGCTCCGGCAGGCCGGCGCCGGTCAGGCCGCTGCAGGTGACCACCGGGGGCTGCCACGACGCGCGGTCGGTGCGCAGCAGGCGCAGGGCGCCGGACAGCTCGCGGGCCGCGGCCCGGGCGTCGGGCTCGTGCGGGCCGTCGGCCTTGTTCACGGCGATGACGTCGGCGAGCTCCAGGACGCCCTTCTTGATGCCCTGCAGCTGGTCGCCGGTGCGGGCCAGGGCCAGCAGCAGGAAGGTGTCCACCATGTCGGCGACCGCGGTCTCGGACTGGCCGACGCCCACCGTCTCCACCAGGACCACGTCGTAGCCGGCGGCCTCGACGACGACCATGGCCTCGCGGGTCGCGCGGGCCACGCCGCCCAGGGTGCCCGAGGTCGGGGACGGCCGGACGAACGCGGCCGGGTCGGCGGCCAGGCGGGTCATGCGGGTCTTGTCGCCCAGGATGCTGCCGCCGGTGCGGGTCGAGGAGGGGTCGACGGCCAGCACGGCCACCCGGTGCCCGGACGAGGTGAGCTGCGTGCCCAGGGCGTCGATGAAGGTGGACTTGCCGACGCCGGGGACGCCGGTCACGCCGATGCGGCGGGCGTGCCCGGCGTGCGGGGTGAGCGCGCCCAGCACCTCCTGGGCGCGCTCGCGGTGGTCGGCCCGAGTGGACTCGACGAGCGTGATCGCGCGGGCGATCCAGGCACGCGAGCCGCCCAGCACGCCGTCGACGAACTCGCTCAGTGCTGCAACCGGGATCGCAGCACCTCCAGCAGGTTCAGGGCGGCGTCGGCGATGACCGTGCCGGGGCCGAAGATCGCGGCGGCGCCAGCGGCGCGCAGCTCGTCGTAGTCCTGGGGCGGGATGACGCCGCCGACCACGACGAGGATGTCGTCGCGGCCCAGGGCGGCGAGCTCGGCGCGCAGGGCCGGCACCAGGGTGAGGTGGCCGGCGGCGAGGGAGTTCACGCCGACGATGTGCACGTCGGCCTCGACGGCCTGCCGGGCCACCTCGCCCGGGGTGGAGAAGAGGGGGCCGACGTCGACGTCGAAGCCGAGGTCGGCGAAGGCGGTCGCGATCACCTTCTGGCCGCGGTCGTGGCCGTCCTGGCCCATCTTCGCGACCAGGATGCGCGGGCGGCGGCCCTCGGCCTCGGCGAAGTCCTCGGCGGCGGCGCGCACCCGTTCGACGTTCCCGGCGCCGGCGGCCTCGTCGCGGTACACCCCGGAGATGGTACGGATCTGGGCCACGTGCCGCCCGAACACCTTCTCCAGCGCGTCGGAGATCTCCCCGACGGTGGCGTGGGCCCGGGCCGCGGCGACCGACAGTTCGAGCAGGTTCGCGCCGTTGGCGGCGCCCGCCGTGAGGGCGTCCAGGGCCGCGGCGCAGGCGCCGGCGTCCCGCTCCGCGCGCAGTCGCGAGAGGCGGGCGATCTGGGCGGCCCGGACGGCAGAGTTGTCGACCTTGAGGACCTCGATCGGCTCGTCGGCGTCCGGGCGGTACTTGTTGACCCCGATGACCGGCTGGCGGCCCGAGTCGATGCGGGCCTGGGTGCGGGCCGCGGCCTCCTCGATGCGCAGCTTCGGGATGCCCTCGCCGATCGCGCGGGCCATGCCGCCGGCCCGCTCGACCTCCTCGATGTGGGCCCAGGCGCGGGCGGCGAGGTCGTGGGTCAGGCGCTCGACGTAGGCGCTGCCGCCCCACGGGTCGATGACCCTGTTGGTGCCCGACTCCTGCTGCAGCAGCAGCTGGGTGTTGCGGGCGATGCGGGCCGAGAAGTCGGTCGGCAGGGCCAGGGCCTCGTCCAGCGCGTTGGTGTGCAGCGACTGGGTGAGGCCCTGGGTCGCGGCCATCGCCTCGATGCAGGTGCGCACCACGTTGTTGAACACGTCCTGCGCGGTCAGCGACCAGCCGGAGGTCTGGCAGTGGGTGCGCAGCGACAGCGACTTCGGGTTCTTGGCGCCGAAGTCCTTGACCAGCCGGGACCACAGCAGCCGGCCGGCCCGCAGCTTGGCGACCTCCATGAAGAAGTTCATGCCGATCGCCCAGAAGAACGACAGCCGGGGCGCGAACGCGTCGACGTCGAGGCCGGCGTCGCGGCCCGCGCGCAGGTACTCCACGCCGTCGGCGAGGGTGTAGGCCAGCTCCAGGTCGGCGGTCGCCCCGGCCTCCTGGATGTGGTAGCCGGAGATCGAGATGGAGTTGAACTTCGGCATGTGCCGCGAGGTGTACCCGAAGATGTCGCCGATGATCCGCATCGACGGGCCGGGCGGGTAGATGTAGGTGTTGCGGACCATGAACTCCTTGAGGATGTCGTTCTGGATGGTGCCGGACAGCCGCTCCGGCGCCACCCCCTGCTCCTCGGCGGCGACGATGTACAGCGCCAGGACCGGCAGCACGGCGCCGTTCATGGTCATCGACACGCTCATGCGGTCCAGCGGGATGCCCTCGAAGAGCCGGCGCATGTCGAGGATCGAGTCGATCGCCACGCCGGCCATGCCGACGTCGCCGGCCACGCGCGGGTGGTCGGAGTCGTAGCCCCGGTGGGTGGCCAGGTCGAAGGCGACCGACAGGCCCTTCTGGCCGCCGGCGAGGTTGCGGCGGTAGAAGGCGTTGGACTCCTCGGCGGTGGAGAAGCCGGCGTACTGCCGCACCGTCCACGGCTGGGTCGTGTACATGGTCGGGTAGGGGCCGCGCACGTACGGCGCAATGCCCGGGAACCCGTGCAGGAACTCGATGCCGTCGAGGTCGCCGGGGACGTACACGCCCTTGACGTCGATGCCCTCGGGCGTGTGCCAGGGCTCGGGCGCGTCGGCGGGGTCGAGCGAGCTCTCGGCCCGGGGCGTGCCGAGGGCCACCTCGGAGAAGTCGGGGATCACGGTGTTACTCCCAGGTCTCGGTGCGCGCGGCGCAGCACGTCGAGCGCGTCGCAGCCGCTGTACAGGTACCCGCTGACGCCCGTGTAGTCGCCGGGCTTCCCGGCCAGCCAGACGGTCCGCACGCCCTCGGCCGCCAGGCGCGCGGCGACGTCGGCGGCCTCCTCGCCGTACGAGCGGTCGGAGCCGCAGATGCAGGCGACCGGGGACGGCTCGTCGGCCAGCCGCACTCCGCCGGCGGCGAAGAGGTTGGTGGCGAAGGAGACGCGGGCGGAGTGGGCGGCCGGCGGGCCCAGCGCCACCAGGCGGACCACCGGCGGGGTCGAGGCGGCGTCGGCGGCGTCGCGCAGCCGTTCGAAGCTCTCGGCGTACGACAGGCGCGGTAAACCGCCGGAAGGCGGCAACGGCGCCGGGGCGCGCACCGGCCGCCGCTCGGCCAGGTCGGGGAACTCCGACACGCCGGTGATCGGCCGCCGCCGGTGCGCGATGTCGGCCTCGCGCCGCTGCCGCACCGCGCCGATGCGGTCCTCGACCAGCCCGCCGCGCAGCGCGGCGGCCATCCCGCCGGCCCGTTCGACCTCGGTGAACACGTCCCAGGCGGCGTGCGCGAGGGCGTCGGTGAGCGACTCGGCATACCAGGACCCGCCGGCCGGGTCGAGCACCCGGGCGACCCCGGACTCCTCGACGAGCAGTGTCTGGGTGTTGCGGGCGATGCGCCGGGAGAAGCCGTCGGGCAGGCCGAGCCGCGCGTCGAACGGCTGCACGGTGACCGCGTCGGCCCCGCCGGTCCCGGCGGCGAAGCACGCGACGGTGGTGCGCAGCAGGTTGGTCCAGGGGTCGCGGGCGGTCATCATCGCGTCGCTGGTGACCGCGTGCTGGCGCTGGGCGCCGAGGTGCGGCACCTCGCAGACCTGGGCCACCCGGGACCAGATCCGGCGGGCGGCGCGCAGCTTGGCGATGGTGGCGAACTGGTCGGCGGTGGCCGCGAAGCGGAACTCCAGCTGCCGCAGCGCCATCCCGGCGCTCAGCCCGGCGGCGACCAGCTCGCGCAGGTAGGCCACGCCGGTGGCGGTGGCGTAGCCGAGCTCCTGGGCGTCGCCGGCGCCGGCGTCGTGGTACACCGTGGCGTCGATCGTCGCCACCGGCACCGGCGACTCCTTCGCGAGGGTGGCCAGCACCGCCAGGTCGGCCGGCTGCCCGGTGCGCGCCTGCAGCCCGAGCGGGTCGGCGCCGAGGTTGCCGGTCTTGCCCTCGCCCGGCAGGGCCAGGAAGGCCCGGGCCGCCTCCAGCGTGTCGGGCCCGTTGTCGAGCACGACCGCGGCCAGGTCGAGCAGCACGCCGTCGAGCGCCTCGGCCAGGTCGGCGGGGGCGATGCCGGCCAGCCACAGCGAGGTCGCGCCGTTCTCCAGGTCGTCGAGGATCGCGGCCCGGGTCGCCTTCGCGTCCGGGTCGGCGTGGCGCTGCCGCACGTCCCACGGCCGGGGCGCCGCGCTGCCGCCGCGCACGAACGGCACCTGCCCGGGCACGCCGGCCGGGGGTGCGGCGTCGGCCGCGGTGTACAGCGGCGCGATCCGCAGCCCGTCGTACGTCTCGGTGGACAGCAGCGCCTCAGCGTCCTCCGGCGCGGTGTCCTCGCCGGCCAGCCCGGACTTGCGCAGCACGCCCAGCGCGAGCCGGCGCCACTGCTGCAGGTCGTCTGACTCGGGCACACTCATGCACGGATGCTAAACACGCGCATCGGTCGCTCGGCCACCCTTGTGACAACCTCCACTTAGGGGTGAGACGCCCCGTCGAGCTAGGGGTACTGCCGATCTTCGAGGCCCTGCGCCGGGTCATCCAGGGTGGTGCGGGCGCTGCGCGCCGTGTGCTCGCTCACGCGTTGGCCGGGCTGGATGCGAAGATCGTCCGCGTGAGCCGAATCGTCGACCCGAGCCACCCCGTCCGCGCCGGGATGACCGCGTTCGCGGTGCTGCCGTGATCGACGTGCTGGGGTGGGTCGGCGCGGCGCTGGTGCTGGCCGCCTACGCGCTCGTGTCGAGCAAGCGGCTGGCCGGGGACGGGGCCGTGTTCCAGGTCATGAACATCCTCGGGGCGGTGGCCCTGGCGGTGAACTCGGCGGCGAGCCGGGCGTGGCCGTCGGTCGCCGTGAACGTGGCGTGGGTCGGCATCGGCGCCGTGGCCATGTTCCGGCTGGCGCGCCGCCAGAAGAAGCGTCAGAGCGAGTACCAGGGCGCCCGGATGCGGTAGAAGACCACCTCGGCCGGCGTCGCGCAGGCCAGGTAGGTGTGGCTCCACACGCACGCGTCCGGGCGGGCGGCGATGCTGCCGAGCTCCCGCGCCGTGCCGCGGGAGGCGTCAACCCCCGTCCAGGGGTAGTCCCCCGGCGGCGGCACGGCCGGCAGCAGCAGGTAGCTGCCCTCGTCGAGGCGGGCCGCGCGCTTGTCCGGCCAGCTGCGCACCGTCCGGCCCCCGGCGTCGAGCAGCGTCTCGGTCACCCCGATCGCCTGGGTGGCGGTGCGCACCATGACCCGGTCGCCGACCGGGACGGCTTGCGACGGGCGCTCGGCGGCGACCCGCCAGACGACCTGGCCGGTGTCGGCGTTGAGCTCGGTGACGTGGTGCTCCTCGCCGACGCAGACCCGCCGCTCGCCGCACGCGGTCACGAACAGCGGCCGGGCCTGCGCGTCGGGTGACGTCCAGGTCCACTGCGGCTTGCTCAGGTGGGTGCGGTCGTAGACGTGCAGCTGGGTCCCGGCGCCGCGGGTGGCGACGAAGATCTGCTCCTCGTAGGGGTACACCAGGTCACCCGGGTCGGCCAGGCCCGTGCCGGCGCCCAGGATCTTTCCGCCGGCCAGGCCGAGGACCTCCAGGCCGCGCTCGGCGGTGGCCCGCACGATGTGCGGGTCGACGATGAGGGCCTCGTCGAGCGGCTCGCCGCCGAACGAGGTGGGGACCTGCTGGCCGCTCCAGGTGTCGGTCAGCCACCAGGAGTCCGCCCCGCCGGGCTGGTCGAGGACCGCCGTCTGGCGGGCGGTGCCGACGTCGGTGACGGTGAGGCGGTGCTCGGCGGCGGCGTAGCGGACGAAGTACTTGCCGATGAGCTCCCAGCGGTCGCCGGTGAGCACGTCGAAGCTGGTGAACGGGGCGCCGTTGTTGGCGTTGAGCAGGGTGACCTTGCGGTGCCCGGCGACGGCCGGGCCGGTCACCTGGACCATGCCGCGGGCGGAGCGGAACGTCTCCACGGCGCCGAGGGTGGTGTTGGTCCACACCGTGGTCGAGGGCTTGTCGGCGTCGACGGCGCGCAGCTCATAGCCGCCGTCGCCGGTCGGGTGGCCGACGAAGGCGCGGCCGCCGTCAAGGTCGACGGCGGACCCCACGGTGCCGGACGGCAGGCTCACCCCGCCGATCCGATCGAGCCGGTCGAAGCCGTACGGTCGTTGGCTCACGCGGTACACCACGGTGAACACCAGCAGGACGACGGCCAGCACGGCGACCGCGGCGGACGACCACCGCGCACGCCGGGAGAGCCATAACGACCGACGTGGGCGCAGGTCGTCGGCGAGGGCGTGCGTGTGCACCCGCCGACACTACCTCGTGACCGCCGTCACCGCTGTCACGAGAAGCTGTTCGGGCCGAGCAGCGCCTTCAGGTCGCCCTTGAGTGCCGTCGTCGGGTTGACGTGGTAGGGGCCGAGGCGCAGCAGGGTGGTCCGGGATCCGTGACTGAGCTTCACGTGTACCTCGGCCTTGCCGGGATGGTTGACGAGGATCTCCTTCAACCGGTCGACCAGCGGCGGCGTGCAGCGGGTGGCCGGCAGGGAGAGCACGACGGGCCGGTTCTCGTCGGCGGCGGACACGTCCGGGATGGACAGGTCCATCGCCATCAGCCGCGGGGTCTCGTCGCGCCGGTCGATGCGGCCCTTCACCACCACGATCGCGTCCTCGGCGATGTACTGCCCGACGAGCTCGTAGGTGTTGGGGAAGAACAGCGCCTCGACCGCGCCGCCGAGGTCCTCGAGGGTGGCCGAGGCCCACGGCTTGCCCTGCTTGGTGATGCGCCGCTGCACGCCGGTGAGCATGCCGGCCAGGGTGACCACGGCGCCGTCGGCGACCGCGCCCTCCTCGGACAGGGTGCTGATCGCCGTGTCGGCCGCCTTCGCCAGCACCGGCTCCAGGCCGAACAGCGGGTGGTCGGAGACGTACAGGCCGAGCATCTCCCGCTCGAACGCGAGCAGTTCCCGCTTGTCCCACTCGATCTGCGGGATCTGCACCGTCATCGCGGTGCCGCCGGCCGTCGAGTCGTCGGCGCCGAACGCGTCGCCGAACAGGTCGAACTGGCCGATGGCCTCGTTCTTCTTGAGGTCGGCGTAGTTGTCGATGGCGTCGGCGTGGATGGCCAGCAGGCCGCGGCGCGGGTGCCCCATCGAGTCGAACGCGCCCGCCTTGATCAGGGATTCAATGGTCTTCTTGTTGCAGACCACCGCGTCGACCTTGGACAGGAAGTCGTCGAAGTCCTTGTACGGCCCGTTCTGCGTCTGCCGGCACCGCACGATCGCGTCGACGACGTTGTGCCCGACGTTGCGCACGGCGGCCAGGCCGAAGCGGATGTCCTTGCCGACCGGGGTGAAGGGGCCGGCCGACTCGTTGACGTCGGGCGGCAGCACCTCGATGCCCATGCGCCGGCACTCCGACAGGTACATGGCCATCTTGTCCTTGTCGTCGCCGACGCTGGTCAGCAGGGCCGCCATGTACTCGGCCGGGAAGTTCGCCTTGAGGTACGCCGTCCAGTACGACACCAGCCCGTAGCCGGCCGTGTGCGCCTTGTTGAAGGCGTAGTCGGCGAACGGCACGAGCACGTCCCACAGCTTCTGGATGGCCTCGTCGCTGTACCCGTTGCCGCGCATGCCCGCCTGGAACGGGCCGAACTCCTTCTCCAGGACCTCTTTCTTCTTCTTGCCCATGGCCCGGCGCAGCAGGTCGGCCTGGCCGAGGGTGTACCCGGCCAGCTTCTGCGCGGCGCGCTGGACCTGCTCCTGGTAGACGATCAGGCCGTAGGTCGGGCCGAGGATCTCCTTGAGGGGCTCCTCCAGCTCCGGGTGGATCGGGGTCATCTCCTGCTGCCCGTTCTTGCGCAGCGCGTAGTTGGTGTGCGAGTTGGCACCCATCGGGCCGGGCCGGTACAGCGCCAGCACGGCGGAGATGTCCTCGAAGTTGTCGGGCTTCATGAGCCGCAGCAGCGAGCGCATGGGCCCGCCGTCGAGCTGGAACACGCCGAGCGTGTCGCCGCGGGCCAGCAGCTCGTAGGCCGGCTTGTCGTCGAGTTCCAGCGAGAGCAGGTCGAGGTCGATCCCGCGGCGGGCGATGTTCTTCACCGCGTCGTCGATGATCGTCAGGTTGCGCAGCCCGAGGAAGTCCATCTTCAGCAGGCCGAGCGTCTCGCAGGTCGGATAGTCGAACTGCGTGATGATCGCCCCATCGGCGTCACGGCGCATGAGCGGCACGTGGTCGATCAGCGGCTCGGCGGACATGATCACGCCGGCGGCGTGCACGCCGGTCTGGCGGATCAGCCCCTCGATGCCCTTGGCGGTGTCGACGACCTTCTTGACGTCGGGGTCGCTGTCGTACAGCGCCCGGAACTCCACCGCCTCGGAGTAGCGCGGGTGGTTGGCGTCGAAAATCCCCGACAGCGGGATGTCCTTGCCCATCACGGCGGGCGGCATCGCCTTGGTGATCTTGTCGCCGACCGCGAACGGGTAGCCCAGCACCCGCGCGGAGTCCTTGATGGCGGCCTTGGCCTTGATCGTGCCGAAGGTGGCGATCTGGGCGACCCGGTCCTCGCCCCACTTCTCGGTGACGTAGCGGATCACGTCGGCCCGCCGGCGCTCGTCGAAGTCGATGTCGATGTCGGGCATCGAGATACGGTCGGGGTTGAGGAACCGCTCGAAGATCAGCCCGTGCGGCAGCGGATCGAGGTCGGTGATCCCCATCGCGTAGGCGACCAGGCTCCCGGCGGCCGACCCACGCCCGGGCCCGACGGCGATGCCCTCGTTCTTGGCCCAGAGGATGAAGTCCGAGACCACGAGGAAGTACGCCGGGAAGCCCATCTTGACGATCATGTCGGCCTCGTAGTCGGCCTGCCGCTGGTGCTCCTCGTCGATGCCGTTCGGGAACCGGCGGGCCATGCCGCGGGCCACCTCGGCCCGGAAGAAGGACTCCTCGGTCTCGCCGTCGGGCACGGGGAAGCGCGGCATCAGGTTGTGGAACTCGAACATCCCGTCGACGTCGACCTTCTCGGCCACCAGCAGCGTGTTCTTGCAGCCGGCCTGCCAGAGGTCGGAGGAGTCGACGGCACGCATCTCGTCGGCGGACTTCAGGTAGTACCCCGACCCGCCGAACCGGAACCGGTTGGGATCGTTGATGTTGGCCGCGGTCTGCACGCACAGCAGCACGTCGTGCGCCTCGGCCTGCGCCTGGTGCGTGTAGTGCGAGTCGTTGGTGACCACCGGCGGGATACCCAGCCGCTTGGAGATCTCGGCCAGCCCTTCCCGGACCCGCTTCTCGATGTCCAGGCCGTGATCCATGACCTCGAGGAAGTAGTTGTCCTTGCCGAAGATCTCCTGGTACCGCGCCGCCGCCTTGATCGCCTCGTCGAACTGGTCGAGCCGCAGCCGCGTCTGTACCTCCCCCGAGGGACACCCGGTCGTGGCCATCAGCCCCTCGGCATGCTCCGCGATGATCTCCGCGTCCATCCGCGGCCACTTCACGAAGTGCCCCTCGATCGAGGCCCGCGAGTTCAGCCGGAACAGGTTGTGCAGGCCCGTCTTGTTCCGCGCCCAGATGGTCTTGTGCGTGTACCCGCCGGAGCCGGACACGTCGTCGTCCTTCTGGTCGGGCCGCCCCCACCGGATGCGCTGCTTGGTCAGCCGCGACTCGGGCGCCACGTACGCCTCGACCCCGAGGATCGGCGTCACGCCCGCCGCCTTGGCCTGCTTGTAGAAGTCGTACGCCCCGTGCATGTTCCCGTGGTCGGTGATCGCCACGGCGGGCATGCCGAGCCGATTGGCCTCAGCGAACATCTCCTTGAGGCGCGCGGCCCCGTCGAGCATGGAGTACTCGGTGTGCACGTGGAGATGCACGAACGAGTCGGCCATGCTCAACCCCCTGAGGCTCGGTCTTGGCTGTTCCGGCGGCTGAGCCTAGTCCCGGATCGGCCGCGACACACCGACCGACACTGCCATGTGCGGTGGATCGCTAGCCCACCCCTCCCAGACTGGACATTCCGGACCACCGCCCCTAGCCCAGCGCACTGCCCCGCTCACCGAGCGCTCTTCCCGGCCGGCCGCCGCCCCCGCGCGGGTCCGATACCACCAACGCCCGGTCCTCTGGACCTCAGGACTCCAGCTCGGCGGTGATCATCAGCCGCAGGTACGCATCGACCCACCGCCCCACTGCCTCCTCCCCCGGATCGGCCCCGAGCGCATCCCGGAACGCCCCGACCGCCGCGGCACTCCGGAGCAGCCCGACGCCCGCCAGCCGCTCACCGGCCGCACGCAGCCGATCGCCGAACGTGGGCGGGAGATGCCCCAACCCGCGGTGCGCCACCTCGGCCATCACCCCGATGGCATGGTGGACCGCAGCCCGCAACGGCTCCTCGTCCTCGCCCCAGTCCGACTCCAGCCGGCCGCCGACCTCACCGGTCAGGTCCGGCAACACGACCTCGCCCCCACCGGCGAACGCCAGCGGCTCGATCACGATCCCGCCCCCGGACCGCCGCACCACCCCGCTGACGAACCACCCGTCCCAGTCCCCGCCCCGGCTCCCGCCACCGCCCCAGATCGCGTCACCCGCCCCGCCGACACCCCGGTCCCGGCTCGCGCTACCCCCGCCCCCGTCGGACTCGGCCACATCGGGCGCAGCCTCGGCGGGCACGGACGCAGACCCAGCAGACACGGACCCGGCGGGCACGGGCGCGGCCGGCACGGGCGCGGCCGACACGGGCCCGGCAGGGGCAGGCGGGTGGGCGTGGCCGGTCTCGGCGGCGATGCGGGCCAGGGCTGCGGCGATGGCGTCGAGCCGCCCCGGGGCGGCGGCCGTGTGCGTGGCCGTGATCGTGGCCCGCTCCCCGGCCGCGTCGGTCACCACGGCGTCGAGGCGCTGGGCCCCCGGGAGGTACGCCACCCGCTCCACCCCCGCGATCCGCACCACCCGCACGAGCTCGGCCGCCACCCGGGGCCGTACCACGCGCGGCGGCAGCCGTTCCAGCTCCGCGGCGAGCGCCCGCAGGTCGTCGACCAGCAGGCCGGCCGGTAGCCCGTCCCATGCGCCGCGCGACGGCACCACCGTGGTCCGGGCGATCCGGCTGGTGGCCAGGCGCACGGCCCGGCCGGCGTTGCGCACCGCCGACTCCGTGACCACATGGCCACCGGCCAGCTGGCCCACCGTCGAACCGCCGACCCGCCGCCGCCCGAGCGCCACTCCGGTCCCGTCGCCGTCCCAGTCCCGCCGCAGCACCAGCACCGTGGCGGTATCGATGTGCGCCAGGAACACCTCCACGACCCTCCGCTCGTCCGCCGCCCCGTCCTGCCCGACGGCCACCACCCGGCACCCGAGCCCGTCGAGCCGCGCCCGCCGCAGCGGCGTCTCCGCCGCCTCCTCGGTGCCGAGCACCCGCGCCCGCGCCCCGCCCCCGAGCCCCACGACCGCCCGCCGCCGGGCGTGCACCTCGACGATGAGCTCGGCGAGCCGCTCCGGGGCGTACAGGCTCCCCCGATCCCGGTACGCCTCCAGCTGCTCCGCCATCTCCCCCACCGCCGCCAGCGGCCACCGCAGGTTCCCCCGCTCCAGCCGCCGCCGCACGTCGGCGACCGCACCCCCGAACCCGGCCCCGGCGTGCACTGCACCCGCGAGCAGCACGTCGTCCGCCAGCCGGCCCGCCGCCCCGAGCCCATCCGCGACCGAATCCCGTCCAGCCGCACCCCGTCCAGCCGCACCCGGCCCAGCCGCAGCCCGTCCAGCCCCGCCCCGTCCTGCCGCACCCTGCTCCGCCAACGCCCGCGCCGCCACGCCCGCGCCGGCCACCGTCCCTCCCGTAGCCCTCCCACCTTCGCCGGCCGCGCTGGTCGCCGCCCGCCCCTCGTCAGCCGCGCTGATCGCCGCCCCGGCCACGCCAGCGGCGTCCGACGCCTCGCCGGCGGAAACACCGGCCGCCGAAGCCTCATCCGCCAATAGCCCGCCCACCGAAGGCCCACCGGCCGTGGCCGTCGGCGCCCCGCTGGCGGAAGCATCGGTCGTTGCAGGCCCTGCCGTCGATGGCCCGTCCGTCACGGGCTCGACGGCCGCTGTGCCGCCGCCCACGGTCATGCCCTTCGCGCCCCCGGGTGATGCGGTGCCGGTCGCCTTCCTGGTCCTCGCGGCGCTGCCCCCGCCCGCCGATTCCGCCGCGGAGCCGTCGAGCCCGTCCGCCTGCAGGTCGTCGCCGCCCACGTCGATCCGTACGTCCGGCTCCCCCGGCGCCCTCCGGTCCGCGGCCCGGAAGGCCCACACCGCCAGGGCGATCACGTCGTCGCGGCTGCCGGCGACCGCGTCCGAGTGCACGAACCCGAGGTCGTGGGGCACCAGGAACCGAACCGTCGCCGCGCCGAGGTCGACCCGTGGCGCGGGATCGTCCGCACCCGGCCCGCGCACCCGGGCGTGGTAGCCGGCCCGCAGCGTACGCCGGGCGACCGCCAGCATCCGCTCCCCGATGCGCGCCGCGAGCTGCTCGTCGCTGAAGGTCCCCGGTGACCAGTCGGCCACGCCTACCTCGGTCGTCGTCGCCCGAGGCCCGTGGGCCGAGGCGTCCGCGCCCTCATGCGGCCCGTCCGCCCGGTCGGTCGCGGCCTGCGCACCCCGCAGCGCCTGGTACGCAAGGATCAACCCGATCACGTGCCGGCAGGTGCCGACCGCGCCGCAGGTGCACGTCGCCCGGTCCAGCCCGCCGCCGCCCGCCGGCAGGACCGGTGCCGGGCCGTCCGGGTACGTCCCGCGCAGCGTCCCGTCGTCGTCCTCGGTGATCGCGGGCGGCGCCGCCTCGGCCTCGCGGGCCGCGCGCTTCACCAGGCCGCGGTTGGTCAGCACGGCCAGCGCGTCGGCCGTCAGCGCGAGCACGTCCCGTCTCATCGGCCGACCTGCTCGGCGACGAAGGCGGCGAGCTCGCCCGGGGTCATGGCGCCGACCGCGGCGCCGGTGTCAGCCAGGCGCTGGGCCATGGCGCGGTCGTACACGGGGTCGGCCTGTTCGTCCAGCGCGGCCAGGCACAGGACCTTCGTGCCCTGCTCGACCAGGGCGGCGACCAGGCGGACCAGGCGGGCCTCGTTGCCGCCCTCGTAGAAGTCGCTGATGAGGGCGACGATGGTGCGGCGGGGCTGCTCGATCAGCTGCGTGCCGTAGGCGACGGCCCGGGCGATGTCGGTGCCGCCGCCGAGCTGGACCTTCATGAGCAGCTCGACCGGGTCGTCGACGTCGGCGGTCAGGTCGGCGATCTCGGTGTCGAACGCGACGAGGTGGGTCCTGAGGCCGGGCAGGCCCCACAGGCACGCGGCGGTGACGGCCGAGTGGATGACCGAGCCCGTCATCGAGCCCGACTGGTCGACCAGCAGGATCAGCTGCCAGCGCTCGACATGGCGGCGGGTGCGGGAGAAGAAGTGCGCCGACTCGATGTACAACTTGCGCTCCTCGGGCCGGTATCGCCCGAGGTTGGCCCGCAGCGTGCGCCGCACGTCGAAGTCGCGGGCGAGGCGGAAGCGGCTCGGGGTGCGGGCGCGGGTGCCGGTGAACGCCCGCCGCACGTCGGTCGCCAGCCGCTCCAACAGCTGCCGCACGACCGCCTCCACGATCCGCCGGGCCTGCCGCAGCACCTCGGGGTTCATCAGGTGCTTGGTGCGCAGCACGGCCCGCAGCAGCGACTCGTTCGGCTCGATCCGGGCGAGCACCGCCGGGTCGGTCACCACGTCATGGATCTCGTACCGCTCCACAGCGTCCCGTTCGAGCCGCTCGACGGTCTCCTTGGGAAACAGCCGGGTGATCTCGTCGAGCCAGTCCACGGTCGTCACGATCGAGGGTCCGTCCCCGCCCTCGCGTCCGGCGGGCCGCACGCCGCGGCGGCGCAGTTCCTCGTCCCGCCCGTACAGCCACTCCAGCGCCGCGTCCTGGGCCGCCGCCGCGCCGGCCAGCCGCCCGCCGGCGAGGCCCGCCTCGCCGGCCTCGCCCAGCACGAGCCGCCATCGCTGCAGTTGTGGGTCGATCGGGTCAATGCTCATCGCAGCAGTCCTTCCCGGGCGAGCACGGTGTCGACGCGGGACTCCAGGGCCGCGGCCCGGGCCAGCAGCATCGGGTCGGCGGCCGGGCGGCGCAGCAGCAGCCGGCCGGGCCCCGGCAGCCCACGGCGGGCCAGCACATGCCCGGCGATCGTCTCGCGCTCGCGGGGCGGGAAGTACGCGAACGCCTGCCGCAGCGCCGGCAGCGCGATCAGGAAGTCCTCGTCGCCGAGGCCGACGACGAGTTCGTCGAGCAGGTCGAGCACCCCGGTGGCGTGCAGGACCTCCTCCCGTGCCACGGCGAACAGGCCGGCCAGCCAGTCGCCGAGCGCGGCCGGGCCGCCGGCGCCGCGCACCGCCCGCTCCGGGTCGGCCTCGGCGCCGAGTGCCCACCCGAAGCCGAACGCGGCGCCGCGCAGGTCCGGCCGGGCACCCGGGTCGGCGCCGATGCGGGCCATCACGCCGAGCGGCCTCGCGCGGTCGAGCCCGAGCGGGACGGCGGCGTGCACGACGGTGTCGCGCAGCGCGACGACGGCGGCGAGGCGGGCCGGGTCGGCGTCGGCGGTGGCGCCGCGGATCCCCTCGGCGAGCCACAGCAGCCGGTCGTGGGCGGCCCCGATGACGGTGCCGAGCGCGGCGTTGCCGGCCGTGCCGAACAGCCGGTCGTGGCGCCACAGCGCCAGCAGCACGCCGAGGAGCCGGCCGAGGGCGCCGAGGTCGGACGCGGCGGCGACGCCGAGGGTGAGGTCCCGCAGTACCTTGTCGGAAAGCCGGGTCGTGCCGCACAGCGCCGCGTCGAACAGGGCGCCGGCCAGGGCCCCGACGTCGCCGCCGGCCCGCCCCGCGCGCTCGGCGATCGCCGCGGCGGCGGCCTGTTCGGGCGTCACGCCATACGCGCCGGCCTCGATCAGCGCGGGCAGCCGGTGCTCGTGCTCCTCGAGCGTCCAGTCCTCGTCGAGCACCGGGTCGATGCCGGTCGCCGGCCCTCGGTGCCGGGTGAGCCCGGGGAAGCCCAGCACCCGCAGCCGGTGCAGCAGCCGGCTGCGCCGCAGCCCGTCCGGGTCGGTCAGGGTCAGGGCGATCGGCCCGCCGTCGGCGAACCCCTCGCGCTCCAGCTCCGCGGTCACGGTGTGCACCAGCGGCGGCAGCGGGGTGTCCGGGTGGAGGCGGCCGACCCGCGCTCCGCTCAGCGCCGCGACCATCTCGACCACGACCGGGTGGGTGCCGGGCCGCAGCCGCCCGCGGGTCGACCACGGCAGCGGCTCGTCGAGGGCGTCGTTGACGAGCGCGGCAGCCAGCCCGTCGAGGATGTCGGTGCGGGCCGGGTGGGGATGCCCGCGCACGGTGGCCAGCCCGGCGGCGCTGGCGCGGGCCGCGATGAGGTCGGCGGTCGACGCCGGCTGGCGCCGCTCACGCAGCCGCCCGGCGACGGCCGCGACGAGGTCGTCGGCGGCGCGGGCCGGCCCGGCCTCCCAGAGCCGCTGGTAGTACGCCGGCGACGGCATCCCCGACTGGTAGCCGTCGAAGGCGTCGAGGCGGCGGAAGGAGTACGGCACCAGGAAGCTCCCCCCGACGGCCTCCGGCGGCAGGGCCGGCAGCGGCGGCCACTCCCCCGCCTCGTCCTCGTGGTCGTGGGCGCTCAGGCGCAGCAGGGCCGGGCGGTGGAAGCCGCCGGTCACCACGACGACGGGGCGCTCGCCGGCGTCGCGCAGCGCGGCCCGCACCCACCGGGCCATGTACTCCTCCCGCGCCCGGTCCCCGTCGCCCGCCTCGGACTCGCCGCGCAGCAGGTCGAAGTACGCGGCCAGGCGCTCCTCGATCCCGCTGGCCGGCTCGATCTCGAACAGGTGGTCCCAGAGCACGTCGACGTTGTCGACGGCGAAGGCCTGGCAGAGCCGGTCGACGGCCTCGGCGTAGCGCTGCTCGGCGTCCGCGTACCGGTTCTCCCGCCCGGCCAGGGCCTCGTCCCACGCCGGCAGGTCGATGAACCGCACCTGCGCACCGGCCTCGCGCCCGGCCCGCAGCGCGACCCACTCCGGGGAGTACTCGCAGAACGGCGCCCACGACCCGTGGTGGCGCTCCTCGTCGCGGTAGCTGCTGAACACCGCGATCGGCAGGTCGTGGCCGAGCAGCAGCTCGTCGATGCGGTCGTTCATGTCCGCGGGCCCCTCGACGAGCACATGCGCGGGGCGCAGCGCGGCGATCGTCTCGCCGACCAGGCGGGCGCAGGCCGGGCTGTGGTGCCGCACCCCGATGAACGTCGCCTGCATCACAGCCTCACCCGGGAAGCTGGTGGCGGGCGTCGTGCAGGGCCTGCCACTGGCCGCCGCGGCGCCAGGAGACCTGCTGCTCCAGGTACCGCCGCAGCTTCGCCAGGTCCTCCGGGCTGTCCTTGGCCGCGGTGCCGGCCAGGCAGGCCACCACGTCGGCGGCGGTGCCGGACTCGCCGCGCAGGAACCAGCCCCGCAGCCCGACCGCGTGCGCGACCGAGACCGCCTCGGCGGTGCTCATCACCGAGGTGAGCCGGTCCATGGCGTCGCCGCGGACGGTCTGCCCGGCGCGCAGCTCCCGGAACGTGGTGACCAGCACCTCCAGCACGTCCCGGCGCGGCGCCGCGGTCACCCCGGAGCGGTGCAGCAGCGCCCCGGCCTCGGCCTCGACGAGCGCGAGCTCGGTCTCGAAGTCGGCGATCGGGAACACGGTCTCGAAGTTGAACCGCCGCTTGAGCGCCGCGCTCATCTCGTTGACGCCCCGGTCGCGCGTGTTGGCGGTGGCGATGACGTTGAACCCGTCGCGGGCGAACACCATGGCGTCCGGCCCGATCAGCTCCGGGATGGCGAGCACCCGGTCGGACAGCGGCGACAGCAGGCTGTCCTGGACCTCCAGCGGGCACCGGGTGATCTCCTCGAAGCGCACCACCCGCCCCTCCGCCATGCCCCGCAGCAGCGGCGCCCGCACCAGCGAGCGGGTCGAGGGTCCCTCGGCGACGAGGAGGGCATAGTTCCAGGAGTACTTGATCTGGTCCTCGGTCGTCGCCGCGCCGCCCTGGATGGTCAGCGTCGACACCCCGCTCACGGCCGCGGCGAGCAGCTCCGACAGCAGCGACTTGGCGGTGCCGGGCTCGCCGACGAGCATCAGCCCCCGGCTGGTGGCCAGCGACACCAGCGCCCGGTCGATGAGCGACGGGTCGCCGACGAACTTGCGGGTGATCCCGGTGCCGGGGTCGCCGACGATGAACCGCCGGGCCGCGGTGAGGCTCAGCGCCCAGCCCGGGGGCCGCTCCCCGGTGTCGGTCTCGGCCAGCCGCCGCAGCTCGTCGGCGTGCCGCACCTCGGCTGGCGGCCGCTGCACGGCACGCCCGTTGCCGGTGTCCGCGCCGGGGTCCGTGCCCGTGTCCACCGCTTGTTCCGCCCCGCCGCTCACTGCGTGACCTCCTCAAGGTCCCGGATGATCTCTGACATCGCGACCGCGTCGACGTCGCCGAGCCGGCGGGCCCGCCGGCGGTCCCAGCTGTGTGCCGCGTCCGGCAGCACGTACGCGTCGCCGAGCGCCTGCTCCCCGAACGTCGCGACATCGCCGACGACGATCCCCGGGGTGAGGTCGAGCATCAGCGTGTCGCCGGAGGGCAGGTCGCGCTCCATGACCGGCTGCAGGCCCCCGTCCTGCGGCTCGCCGCGCCGCCAGCCGCGCCGCTCCAGCCCCAGCACCTTGGTGGTGGGCACCTTGACCCCGGCGAACCGGGTCAGCGCCGTCGCCGCCCGCTGCACCGGGTCGAGCTCGTGCGTGTCGCGGGCCAGCTGGGGGAACGGCTGCAGGATCTCGTAGTCGGCGAAGACCTCGGACCAGGCGACGGCAGCGGCGCCGAGCTGCAGCGGGTGGGCCACCCCGAGGCGCGCCCCGTCCGGGATCGCGGCCGGCTCGTCGTCCGGCCCGGCCAGGCTGCGGTCCTCGGCGACCCGCAGCGTCGCGAGCACGGCCCCGGCGTCGTCGAAGGCCGCCCACACCAGCCGCCGGGCCACGTGCCACACCAGCGGGTGCCCGACGATGTACCGCTCGAACTCCTCCGGCGCCCACCGCCGCTGCCCGGTCATGGCCCGCTCGAACCGCCGAATCTGGTCGGCGGCGATCGTCCGCACGTCCTTCTTCAGTGCGGCGAAGCGCCTGGCGGCGTCCGGGGCGAGCGCCGGGTCGTCCTTCGCGCCGGGCTTGGGCAGGTCGCGCAGGCGCTTGCCGGCGGCGTCGGTCACGAAGGGCCGCAGTTGCTCGTCGAAGCCGACCCGGAACTGCCGCGGGCCGTAGTCGAGGCCGAGGGTGCCGTCGGGGTCGAGGCCGAAGTCGGGCACCAGCCGGTCGGCCAGCCGCTCCGGTGACAGGCCCAGGCCGGCCGCCACCTCGGCGATCTTCTCCTGCGCCCGGTCCTTCAGCCCGCGGAACTTCACCTTCTCCGCGATCCCGTGCAGGTGCATCAGCGCCACGTCCGTGCCGATCTCGGCGAGCACGTCGAGCCCGGCCACCGCCCGCGCATGGCCGCCCGAACCCGGCCAGGCCCGGATCACCGGGGCCAGCCGCCGCACGGTCTCGTCGTCGCCGAGCAGCCCGAGCGCGTCGAGGGCCCACGACTCCTTCGCCGGGGTGCCGGCGTGCTGCCAGCGCTGGAACAGCGACCAGGCGAACTCGGCCAGCGACGCCCGGGTGCAGGCCTCCGTGACGGCGGCCAGCCCCGCGTACGGCTCGCCGATCCGCGACAGCGCCAGCACGGTCAGCACGTGCCCGGCGGCCCGCGGCGGCAGGCTCCCGGCCCCGCCGGCGAGCTCGATCGGGGCCAGCAGCGCCGGGTCGGCCCAGTCGGGCACGACCGGCATCCGGGCCGGCAGCAGGTACGCCGGGTCGGTGTCGAGCAGCCGGCCGATCGCCGCGACCGCCTCCGGCCCGTAGCCGGCCGCGGCCGCCTCGGCCGCGTCGCGGTGCCCGGCCCGCGCGATCGCGAGCAGCGCCCGCTCGGCGTGCC
>NZ_JBFAZW010000113.1:0-35072 GCF_040682015.1 Dactylosporangium sp. NPDC051485 | reverse complement strand
GCGGGCCCGCGCGCGCGCGCCGCCGCCCCCCGCCGGGGGGGGGGGGGCGGGGGGGGGCGGCCCCCCCCCCCCCCCCCGCCGGCGGGTCAGGCCGGGCTGCCCCGGCGCAGCATGGCCGGGAAGCGGCGCAGCTGGTCGCGCGGGACCACCAGCGGGATGTAGACGGCCAGGCCGGCCACGCCGCCGGCCAGGAGCTGGACCACCGCGTGGGGGCCGGTGAACCGGGCGGCGGCGACGGCCACCGCGGCGGCCAGGATCGTCGAGAGGATCGGGCGGACCAGTGGCCGGCCGAGCGGGCGCAGCGCCACGTTGGCCCGCTGCAGGAAGATCGCGGTCAGTGGGATGGCCACGAGCACGCCGACGCCGGTCTGGGCGATGGCTGCGCCCTTGATGCCGTACGACTCCGTGGCGAACCACAGGGCCGGGATCAGCGCGATGGACCAACCGAGGTAGATCCACAGGGTGGAGCGGGTGGCGCCGGCGCCCATGAGGGCGTCCATGACGAGGCTGGTCACCATGCGCACGAAGGTCAGGCCGACCAGGAGGGCCAGCACCGGCGCGGCCGGCTCCCAGCGGCCGCCGTAGAGCAGCGAGATCAACGGGTGGGCCAGCACCGACATCAGCGCGACGATCGGGGCGACCACGCTCACCAGGACCGGGACCGTCTTGTGCACGCCCTCGGCCAGCGCCCGGTCGTCCGTCTCGGACAATCGGGAGAAGCCGGCCACGGAGACGTAGCGGATGGCGGTGCCGAGGATCGTCTGGGCCCACATCGAGGTGTTGAAGGCGAGCACGTAGAAGCCCAGCAGCTCCTGGCCGCTGATCCGGCCGACGATGGCGAGCTGGACGTTCATCACGATGGCCTCGATGCCGAGGCTGATGGCCAGCGGGAAGCCGTACACCAGCAGCTTCTTCGCCACCTCCCGGTTCAGCCCCACGCGCAGCGGCACCTTCGCGTAGATGGTGACCAGGATGCCGGTCACGGCGGCGCTGGCGACCTGGCCCCAGGCGAAGCTGTAGGCGCCCGCGCCGGCGACGGCCAGCGGGATCGACACCCCGGCCTGGAAGACCAGGCCGATCGTGTTGGCGATGATGAGCTTGTCCTGCTGGAATTCGCGCATCAGCTTGGCGCTGCGCACCGCGGTCAGGCCGTCGATGACGATGACCAGGGTGAGCAGGCGGACCACGCCGGTCGCCCCGGCGTCGCCGGAGAACGCGGAATAGGCCGGGGCGGCCAGCCAGAAGCCGCCGTAGACGACGATGCCGAATCCGGCGGCCAGGGTGGCCGCCGTCGGCGCCATGTCCTCCAGCTTGCCCCGCCACTGCACGACGGCGGCGATGAGCCCGACGTCGTTGATGTGCATGAGCACCGCGAGCGCCGCCGTGGCGACGCCGAAGGTGCCGTAGTCGTCCGGGCTGAGCAGGCGGGCCAGGATCAGGCCCATCGCGAACGAGCCGACCTTGGCCGCCAAGGTGCCGACCAGGCTCCACTTCAGACCGCGGCCCGCCTTGTCGCTGATCTCAGTCTGGATCAGCTGGATTTCTTCAGTGTTGGTCACTCAGCAGCTCTCTGCGCCGGGATCGTCGACTGGTCCGCGCCGCTGCCGCCCTCCTCGATCTTCTCGAGCCAGGCTTCGCGCCAGTACGGAGTGATCGCGCGGGGGCATAGCGCGTTGAGTGCACCCTCGCAGATGACGCCCTCCAGAACAAGACAAGGGCTCTTCATATGGATCATCCGGCCGGTGTTCTCGTCCACAATGTGTTCGACCCGGCGGGCGATGCGGGCCGTTCGGCCGCAGTGCCTCGCCATTTCGGAGTCGAAGCCCATCCCCCGGTTGAGCAGGTTGGCGTCCAGGGTCGGCTCGATCTCCTTGCGCGACAGCACGCGCACGAGGTCGCCGACCTGCAGGCCCTTGCGGATGTCCGGGGTCTTGCCGACCGCGCGGCCCTTGAGGAAGCCCCAGTGCCGGCCGCCGCGGTGGCGGGCCCACTTCGGCAACACCTTCGTGCTGACGCCCTGGAAGCGGTTGTAGAAGCCCACGCCGATGGCCCGGGCCGCCCACGCCGCGCCGAAGTTGCCGGTGCGCACGTCGGTGACGAACTGGCCGAACTGCTTGAGCGGCAGCACCTCGGGGGCGGAACGCAGCAGCTCGGTGGCCTGGCACCGGTAGCGCTCGGCGCCGTCCTCGAAGCGCTCGCCGCGCGCGTTCAGGGTGATCAGCGGCAGCAGGCGGGCGTCGTCGGGGGCCGCGGCCGACGGGGCGGCGACGGCGGGGGCGGCGGCCGTGGGCTCGCCGTCGGCGACCTTGCGCAGCCACGCCGTCTTCCAATAGATCATGCATGCGGCCTGGCAGCCGCCGTGCCCGCCGCCGTCGCAGCGCACGCCTTCGAGGTGCACCGCGTTGTCCATCTTGCGAATGCCCGTGCGGGTGAGGGTGTCACAGGTCTTGTGTGCCGACTTGTACACCCGCAAGCGCTGGCCGCAGTACTGCAGCATTTCGGGCATGAATTGCAGAGCTTCGTATTCGCCGCTCTCATCCAGAGTGGCGAGAATCTCCTCCTGGGTGAGCACTTCGACCAGGTCGCCGGCCCGCAGGTTCAGCGCCTCCTGCCGGACCGAAGTTTGGGTTTGCAAGTCAGACCGCCTCCGTGTGTGACCGCGGTGCACCGCGGTTCTGCCCTACCGAATCTCACACCCGCCATCACCCGGGTTACGTTGCGTGGGGCCGACTTGCGTCCTCCCCACGGCGCCTCTCGGCCCGGGCTCGCGGCTGCTTACGCGCTGGAGTTGAAGGGTTACGACGAAGCCCGCCGCCGGCTTCTCCGCGTTGCTGCCCGAAATCTGCTTTCCGCGGAAAAAACGACATTCCGCGCCTATGCTCTCCACGTTGATCGCGAGCAGATATCCGACACGGGACGGGCGTACTCTACGCATGCCCGGAACCGCCCTCTGAGAATATGACAAATTTATGACGCATCTTCCAGTCCTACTTGGTCCCGGCTATGTTCACCGCGGTTCTCATCTCGGCCAAACCAGCTCGTGGGGGGTCTGGTGACCGTGCAAAATCGCCCATTTCACTTCATCACGTCGATGCCGCGTCTGCGCCAACCGATCGAGCAGTGGCGGGATCAGCTAAGGCAAATCGAAGATCTCGGATATCACTCGGTCGCGATCGCCGATCATCTCGGCGACGGCTGGTCGATGGACCCGATCACGATGATGGCGATCGCGGCCGAGGCCACGACGACGCTTCGGGTCGCGTCGAGCGTGCTGTGCAACGACTTCTACCACCCGTTCTTCCTGCACCGGTCCATCAGCAACCTCGATGTCATCTCCGAGGGGCGGGTGACCCTGGGGCTCGGCGCCGGATGGCGGCCGCGCGACTACGCCGTATGCGGGTTGCCGTTCGACCCTCCCCCGGCCAGGGTCAGCCGATTGGAGGAGTCGATCGCGGTCCTCAAGGGCCTTTTTGCCGGCGAACGGTTCAGCTTCGAGGGGGAGCACTTCACCATCGGCGACGCGCTCGGCGCGCCCCGGCCGGTGCAGACCCCGCACCCGCCGATCATGGTCGGCGGCGGTGGGCGGCGGATGCTGCAACTGGGCGGGCGCGAGGCCGACATCGTCGGGATCAACCCGCCGCGGCTGACCGAGTACAGCGACCCGGCCCGCATGGCACACGAGCTCAGCGCCGAGGGGCTGCGCGACAAGGCCGCCATCGTGCGCGCGGCCGCGGCCGAGCGGCGCGACCCGGACGAGGTCGTGCTGCAGGCCAACCTGCTCGACGTGCGGGTCAACACCGTGGCGGGCACCGTGAGCCGCTCCACCTCCGGCCTGGTCGACTGGCTGGGGGAGGCGGCGGTGGAGCAGTCGCCGCTGGTGCTGCACGGCGACGTGGAGCGCTGCATCGACGCGCTGCTGGAACTGCGCGAAACGGTCGGCATCACCCAGGTCCACCTGGGTAGCGACCCGCACGGGGTCGCCGAAATCGTGAAGCGCCTGTCCTAGGATTCGGGCTAACCGAAATCTAAGGCGGCAGTAAAGCGCATTTAACGAGGGTATCGAAGATCAGCATTGCGCATTCGCGTGGCCACTTCCCGTGACGAAAATCCCGGGTATGGTGGTCCGCGGCCTTCACCAATCGAGCGCGAAGCGCGAATGGGACAAGGAGCAGCGATGCGAAAGACGTTACGAATCGGCATGGCCGCCGCGACGTGCGTGATCCTGGCGGCCGGCCTGGCCGCCTGCAAGGACCCCGACCGGCCCTCGGCCGGCGGCAGCACAGGGCCCTCGGCGCCGGCCCCGGCCTCGGCCGGCGCGTCGGCGGAACCGTCGGCGGACAGCGGCCTGGGTAGCCCCTCGGCAACGGCGAGCCCGTCGGCCAGCGCCTCGCCGAAGAAGTCGGCCACGACCGGCAGCGGCGGGAGCGGGGGCGGCGCCGGTGCCGGTGGCGGTGGCAGCACGGGCGGCCCGCGCACCACCGGCAAGCCCGACGCCGGCACCACCGGCGTGCGCCCCGGCGTGCAGCTCACCGTCGTCAACGGCGACCAGACCTTCGCCACCGACGGCCAGGTGATCAGCGGGAAGGACTTCCACGGCTTCGTCAAGGTCACCGGCAAGAACATCCGATTCGTGAACTGCGTCTTCCGAGGCCGGGCGACCAGCAGCAACAACGCCCTGCTGGACACCGACCGGGGCAGCGGCACCGTGGTGGAGGACTCCGAGTTCGTGCCCTCCAACCCGTCGGCGACGCTGGACGGCATCTACGCCAACAACGTCAGCATCTACCGGGCCAACGTGCACGGCAGCGTCGACGGCATCAAGACCGGCAGCAACGTGCTGGTCCAGGACTCGTACATCCACGACATGTCGTGGTTCGCCAGCGACCCCAACCAGGGCGGCGGCGCCACCCACAACGACGGCGTGCAGGGCTTCCTCGGCGACACCAACGTGGTGCTCAGGCACAACAACATCGACATGTCGACCACCCACGACGGCAACGCGGCCTTCCAGGACTCGGCCAAGAACTCGCGGGTCGAGGACAACTGGCTCGACGGCGGCGGCTGCACCCTGAACTTCAACCACGTGAACACGCCGCTGGGCGGCATCGCGGTGGTGAACAACCGGTTCGGCCGTCACTCGTCGTTCAAGTGTCCGATTTTGCTGAGCACGCAAACCACGCTCAGTGCCAATTCTGGAAATGTTTGGGCCGACACCGGAGAGCCGATTCCGGCCCCGCAGCGCCACGATTAAGTGAAACCAAAGAAATGGGCCCCGCCGGCGGCGGGGCCCATTTCTGTATCGGCGTCCGATTTCAGTAGGCGCCCGTGCCGCGCACGACCGCGGAGACCGTCCGGCCCAGGATGCGCAGGTCGAGCAGCGGCGACCAGTTGTCGACGTAGTTGAGGTCGAGGCGCACCGACTCCTGCCAGGACAGGTCGGAGCGGCCCGAGACCTGCCACAGGCCCGTCATGCCCGGCTTGACCAGCAGCCGCCGGCGCACGTCCTCGTCGTAGCCGGCGACCTCCGAGGGCAGCGGCGGGCGCGGGCCGACCATCGACATCGTGCCGTTGATGACGTTGAGCAGCTGCGGCAGCTCGTCGAGCGACGTGCGGCGCAGGATCGAGCCGACCTTGGTGATCCGCGGGTCGCGCTTCATCTTGAACAGCAGGCCGTCGGCGTTCTGGTTGAGGTGGGCCAGCTGTTCGCGCACCTTGTCCGCGTCCTTGACCATGGTGCGGAACTTGTAGCAGGTGAACTCCTCGCCCTTGATGCCCGTGCGGGTCTGGCGGAAGAGCGCCGGGCCCTCGCTGGTCGCCCGGATCATGAAGGCGACGGCGAGCATGAACGGCCCGGCCAGGATCAGCAGGATGGTGGCCAGGAGGCGGTCGAGCACGTTCTTCACCGCGCGCTGGGGGCCGGTGAGGATGGGCGCCCGCACGTGCAGCAGCGGGCCGCCGCCGCTGGGCAGCACCGCGACCCGCTCGGGGGCGACCTCGGGCAGGGCCGGCGCGACAAGCAGCTCGATGTCGTTGTCGGACAGCTCCCAGGCCAGCCGTCGCATCGCGAAGGGCTCCAGCTCCAGCGGCAGCGCGACCAGCACCGCGGTGCAGCCGGCGCCGAGCGCGGTGCCGGCGACGTCCTTGAGGTCGCCGTACACCGGGATGGAATGCGCGGTGATCTTGCGAGCCTCGTCGAGGTCGGTGATGCACGCCCCGGCGACCCGCAGCCCGTAGGAGCGGTCCCGCCCGAGCGCGGTGAGCAGCCCGACGACCGAGTCGGCCGGGCCGACGACGAGCGCGCGCTGGCGGACGTACTCGCGCTGCAGCGTGCTGAGCATCGCCACCGTCGCGTAGCGGCCGGCGACGGTGAGCACCGTGGCCACCGGCACGGCCACGATCAGCGGCTTGAGCAGGTACAGCATGTCGAACAGCACGCACACGGGTGCGAGCACGGCGACGGCGATGACGGCGGCGCGGATGGTCCGGTAGATGGTGCCGGTGCGGTTCTCCAGGAACCACCGGTCGTACATCCGGCAGCCCGCCAGCAGCACCAGCCAGAACAGCGCGAAGCCGGTGACGGAGTACGCCGGTGGCACGCCCTCCCCAGCGGCCACGAACGCTCCGCCCATGAGATCGGCGGCCATGAACAGCACGACGGTCGTGATGGCGATGGTCACCGCCAGCACATCGCCGAGAAAGGCGACGAGCAGGTTGCGGCCGGTCGACCTGAGCTTGCGACGCTGGACTCCTGGGAACGCCGCCATCACCGCGGTCTCGACCGTGGCCGAATCCGCCAGAACCATCCCAACCCCCTTACGTGCCTGCTCAGATCCACTTATCGAAGGTGAAATGTGGGTGGCGCCGACCCCGGCCACAGCCGGTGCGCGGTCGAACCCCGGCGGTAAGGTACCGAGGATGTTGCATAGCCGGTACCGTCGTGCCGCATTCCCGACCTGGCTGAAGGTGCTATTGACACCGCGGGTGCTGCACCCTTGCCGGAATCGCCGTCCAATAAGGGAAAATAGGACAAGACGCCACGCCTGAACCCCGAAATCACGCTGTGTCGCCTTAATTGGGTTCTATGCCGGACTTAAGGTTCCAACAGAGATGGCCGGCGATGGTTGGCACCCCGTCCGGCCAGGTAGAACGCTTGATCGACCCGAGGGTCACCGTGATCACCGTCCGTCCAACGACCGTTACTCACTGCATCGCCTTAAGTTGGCGTCACCCTCGAGCCGTCGCCCCCCGACAGCAATGGCGCTTCGCCTTCCACCCTGTTTACCAGGCACCCGCCGATTTGGCCGGGCGACATTGGGACAAGGGGTGTTCGAAATGCATGAGCACAATTTGCTGGCCGGGCTTTGGTGCGCCGCCGTTGGGAGGATAGCAGCGCCCGGCCACGTGGCGGCAGGCGCACCCGAGTGAAGTTCGTGTCCGGAATCGACGTTTTCGCAGCTCGTACGGCCCGTTGGTCGGGATATCACCCGGCCCGTCGGAGGACTTGTTGCCGTACTTTCGGTCCGCTCACTCGCTCCGCCGGTACTATCCGGGGCTATCCGGGTGGCTTCGAATTCCATGGTGGGAGCAGCTCGTGGGGAGTAGTACCGCGCCCGTCGTCAGCATTGTCACCGTCGCCCACAACGCCCGCGAGGCCCTGCTCAAGGGTCTGGCCGCGGTGCAGGCCGGCACGGAGGTGCCGGCCGAACTGATCGTGGTGGACAACGGCTCGACCGACAACACCGCCGCGGCCGTGCGGCACGCCTTCCGCGAGGTCGCGCTCGAGCGCCGCGACGCGCCGCTGCCCCCGCCGGCCGCGGCCAACCTCGGCGCCGCCCGCGCCCGGGCGCCCTGGCTGCTGTTCCTCGACCCCGGCCTGGAGCCGGTCGGCGACGCCATCCGCACGCTGGTCGAGCACGCCGGGGGCCATCCGGAGGACCGGCTGTGGACCGGCCGCACGCTGCGCGACGGCGCCGACGACGGGCGGACGGTCGAGGGGCCGCCGTCGCTGTGGGGCACGGTGTGCCTGGCCGCGGGGCTGCCGCTGGAGCCGGAGCGGCTGCCGGGGCTGGACCGGTCGATCGGGGGAGGGGTGCCGGCCCTCACCCCGCGGATGCTGCTCGTGGAGCGGGGCCTGTGGGAGACCCTCGGCGGGTTCGACGAGTCCCTGCCGGCCTGCGATTTGTCGGTACGCGCACGAGCCCACGGCGCCCGCCCGACCCTCGTCCCCGACGCGCAGATGGCGTCCCTGAGCCCCGCGCCGGCCCGCCCGCCCGTCTCCACCGCGGGGCTGGCCGGCCGGATGGCGTTCGCGCGCCGGCACTGGAGCCCGGGCCGCGCCCGGACGGCGGGATGGGTGCTCGGCGCGGCCGCGCTGCTGCGCTCGGTGACCGGCGACCCGTGGCGGACGGCCTGGCAGGCCCGGGCCGCCTGGCTGTCCACGGTGGACGGCGGGCACCTGACGCCGCTTCCGTCGGGGCCGCCGCTGACCGCCCTGCCGGCGCAGCAGGCGCGCTCGCCTGAGCTCGCCCCGCCGCAGCCTCGTGAGGACTCGCGTCAGCCATAGCCCGGGCCGGTGCGGCAGGCGCGCTCGCCCGGCGCGTCAGCCGTAGCGCGGGGCGCCGCGGGAGCGCTGGATGTTGGGGGTGCGCCGGTCGCGCGCCCGCCAGCAGCCGGCGTGCCAGTGGCGGCGATCCGTCAGGTCGCCGCGCTCGTCGGCCGGCCAGGCCACCAGGTGCGGCACACCGGGCGCGATCTCCTGGTCACAGCCAGGGCAGCGGTACGCCTTGACAGCCGCCCCGGCCGGGATGTTGCGCACCTGCCACTCGCCGTCGCTCCATGCCTGCACGGCGCCGACGCCGCGCTTGATCCGCTCGAGGTCGAGCGGCGGCGGTTCGTCGTCGCGCTTGGGGTGGTTGCGTCGGGGGGACACGTTGTCAAGCGTAATAGTTCAGCGCTTGGAGTAGTCGCGGAAGCCCCGTGCGACCTTGCGGCCCAGGTAGCCGGCCGTCACCAGGTGCTCCAGGAGCGGGGCGGGGGCGAAGCCGGGCTCGCGCAGTTCGAGGTACAGCTCCCGCTGGATGGCCAGCGACACGTCCAGCCCCACGACGTCGAGCAGCTCGAACGGGCCCATCGGGTAGCCGCAGCCCAGCTTCATCGCGTTGTCGATGTCGTCGGCGGTCGAGTACGAGGCCTCGACCATCTTGACGGCGTCGTTGAGGTACGGGAACAGCAGCGCGTTGACCACGAACCCGGACCGGTCGGCGCACACCACCGGGTGCTTGGCCAGCGCCCGGCAGACCGCGGTGGCCGTGGCCACGGTCGCCTCCGAGGTGCGGATCGTGCGCACCACCTCGACCAGCCCCATCACCGGGGCCGGGTTGAAGAAGTGCAGCCCCACGACGTCGGCCGGCCGCTGGGTGGCCATCGCCAGCTCGATGACCGGCAGGCTCGACGTCGTCGTGGCCAGCACCACGCCCGGCTTGCAGATCTCGTCCAGCGAGGCGAAGAGTGCCTTCTTGACCGACAGTTCCTCGACGACCGCCTCGATCACCAGGTCGACGTCGGCGAGGTGCTCGATCGTCGCCGACCAGGTGACCCGGCCCAGGGCGGCGTCGCGCCCGGCCTCGGTCAGCTTGCCCCGCACCACGCCCTTGTTCAGCGAGGTCTTCAGCGCCTCGCAGGTGCGCCCGGACTGCTCGGCGCCCCGGGTCACCGAGACGACCTCCAGCCCGGCCCGGGCGAAGACCTCGATGATGCCGGTGGCCATCGTCCCGGAGCCGATCACGCCCACCTTCGCCACGCCCTGCGCGGCCGCCGCGGCCTCGGCGTCGCTGCCCGGGGTGGCCTCGTCGGCCACCACGACCGGTGAGCCCGGCTTCTCGTACGTGTAGAAGCCCCGCCCGGACTTGCGCCCCAGCAGCCCGGCCGTGACCATCTGCTTGATCAGCGGCACCGGGGCGTGCCGGCGGTCGCGCCCGCCGCGGCGGTACATCGTGTCGAGGACCTCGTAGGCGGTGTCGAGCCCGATGAGGTCCATCAGCGCGAGCGGCCCCATCGGCAGCCCGCACCCGAGCCGCATGGCCGCGTCGATGTCCTCGCGGGTCGCGTACCTGGACTCCAGCATGGAGACGGCCTGGTTGAGGTACCCGAACAGCAGCGCGTTGGCGATGAACCCGGCCCGGTCGCTGATCGTGACGTCGACCTTGCCCAGCCGGGCGCACAGCGCCTCGATGTCGGTGACCACGTCCTCGGCGGTGACCACCGTGCGCACCACCTCGACCAGCTTCATGATCGGCGCCGGGTTGAAGAAGTGCAGGCCGACGACCTGGTTGGGCCGGCTGGTGGCCACCGAGATCTCGGTGACCGACAGGCTCGAGGTGTTGGTGGCCAGGATCGCCTCGGGCTTGCACACCCGGTCGAGCTCGGCGAAGAGCCGCTGCTTGAGGTCGAGCTGCTCGGGCACCGCCTCGATGACCAGGTCCGCGGCGTGCAGCGCGTCGAGGCCGACGGCGAAGGTGACCCGGCTCAGCAGCGCGTCGCGCTCCTGCTCGGCCAGCTTGCCCTTGCGCACCGCCCGGTCGACCGACCCGCGCAGGATGTCCTCACCCCGGCGCAGCGCGGCGTCGGTCACCTCGACCGCCGTCACCGCCACCCCGTTGCGGGCGAACACCTCGACGATCCCGGCGCCCATCGTGCCGAGGCCGACCACGCCCACGGATGCAAACTCGCGCCCCATCGCACGCCCTTCCCAAACGAACGCTCAGGTTACCGGGCGAGTCTGCCATGGCGGTCCGGCCCCGACCTTCCGGTGTGGCAAATGCCCTAAGCGCCGGTGGGCGCCGCGGGCCGGGGTCAGTTGCCGAGGAACCAGCGGGTGGTGGAGGTGCGCACGGTGCGCGCCGGGTGGGTCAGCCGCCATACCGTCCCGCACATGCCGCAGGTCAGGGCCAGAATCATCGTGTACGTGCTGAAGCTCAGCGAGTCGAACGTCCCGGCCACCACCAGTGCGATCAGCTGGGTCGAGATCAGCGCCGCGCAGAGGTGCTTGTCCTCCGGCGTGCTCGATCGGCGGTACGCCAGGAACGCCAGCACGATGCCCGTGAGGTGCAGCAGGGCGAGGACCATTGCGCCGATGTAGCCGTTGGCGATGAGCGTGACCAGCCACTGGTTGTCCAGGATCTGGTACTGCGGCGCCACCCACGTCCCGGTGCCCCGCCCGAACCACGGCCGCTGCGAGATGTAGTGGAACGCGAGCGGGTAGCGGTCGGCCCGGACCGTGAAGGCCGGGTTGCTGGACGGGTCGTCGAAGAGCCGGGTCAGCGTGCGCAGCAGGCCCGGGCTCGCCCCGCCGAGGCCGGCGAGCATCACGCCGGTCATGATCAGGATGTTGTACCGCGTGCGCCAGGCCCAGACCGGCACGAGCACCACGAACATCAGGATGATGGCGAGGATGCCCGTGCGGGAGATGGTGGCCGCGTTGCCGGCGGCCAGGCAGATGCACGCGAACGCCGAGATCTGCCGCCGCCAGCGGGTGCCGGCGTGCATGGCGAAGTGCATGCCGAAGGGCAGGATCAGCGCCAGCGTGGCCGCCAGCTCGATGTAGTGCGTGGTCGTCGCGGCCACCCGGACGCCGCCGCCGCGCTCCTCGAAGCCCGGCGCCCAGCCCTTCGCCTCGAGGCCCGGGATCTGCAGGTACGTCGTGATGTCGATCTTGGTGATGTACTGGATGATCCCGATGGCGCCGACGACCGCGCCGCACATCACGAGCACCTTGAGCACGCCGCGCAGCCGGATCCAGTTCGGCACGCCGTCGGCCGCGGTGAGCAGGATGCCGGCGAAGACGCCGTAGTACAGGATCATGCGGTCCGCGGAGTTGGCCTCCATGGTCGTCAGGCCGCGCATGAACCCGATCGCGTAGGAGATGAGCGCCGAGACCAGGAAGCCCATGAGCGCCCATCGCATCGGCTGTGGCCCGGTCATCGACAGCGTCGGCGTGAAGCGCGCCAGCAACCACCAGATGAACAGCAGCAGACCCATGACAAGGCCGGGCCGGCCGATGTCCGTCATGCCGGGCAGGATCAGCCGGGCCGGGACGAGCAGGATCAGCGCGACGGTCGCGCTGAGCAGCGCCGCCGCGTCGATGCGGGTCACGCGGCGGCGGGTGACGTACGTCCGGCCGAAGACGAAGGACGGTTCGAGGTCGGCCGAGTAGTACGGAGTGAAGGTGGTCACCGGTTGGTCGCGCCCGCTTAGCTCGACTTGCCGCGCGTAGCCGTCGGCTTCGGGGGCATCGCGGACAACGGGATGATCACGGTCGAGTCGGCGTCGGGCGCCTTCTCCACCTCGCGATCGCGCGTCTCCCAGCTGGCCGGCCGCTGGTACTGCACGGTGAGCCCGGCGTCCCCCGCGGCCTGTCCGGCCGCCGCGCCGGCGACCACCGGCACCTGGTGGCCGTCCCGCATGCCGCCGCCGTTGTCCGGGGCGCCGCCGCGCATCGCGGTGCCGGCGCGGGCCGAGACCGGCGGGGCCGGCAGGGGAGCGGTGGTCGAGGAGGACTCGTAGCCCTCCTCCTCGTTGCGCCGGCGGTTGTTGCGCCGGCGCAGCCAGGCGTCGCCGCCGATCGTGATGCCGGCGGTGAGCAGGAGCCCGGCCGCGGCCACGGCGACGAGCGCGCGCTTGACCTTCGACGTCGACTTCTTGACGTTGGCGCCGAGGTCGAGCCGCTTGACCGTGATCAGGCTGCTCTCGCCGACGCCGAGCGACGTCTGCAGCCGCGCGACGCTGTCGGTGAAGATGGTGACGAGCTTCTCGGCCGTGTCCCGCGCCTGGCGGGCCGACGTGCCGGTGATCTCGAAGGTGACCAGCGGGGAGTTCTGCCCCATGGTCACCGTGTAGGTGTCGGCGTAGCCGGTGCGCTTGAACTCGTCCACGACGGTCTGGTCCAGCGCCTGCACGATCGCGGCGTTGCCCAGCGTCTGCAGGCCCTGGGAGAGCCAGGGGTTGCGCTGGTCGGCGCTCGTGAGCTGCTGCTCCGGCGTGGTGTTCTTGGCCGGGGCGGGCGGCACCAGTTGCACGTAGGCGGTTCCGACGTAGTCGGGCTTCACCTGGCTGACCGTCACGCCGGTGATGACGGCGGACAGCAGCAGCATCGGCAACGCGATCTGCCAGCGTCGCACGAGCAGCTTTGTGATGTCCCAGAAGTCCAACGTCGTCCTCTCCATGACCGCGCCGCGCGCTGGCCTCGTGTCGGTGCGCCCCCGTGTCGTGCGCCTTCAGTGTCCAGTCGTCTCAGCTGGACGGCAAGAACGGGGCGGGCCGCTCGCCCGACACCCTACTTCCTCGTTGCCAGCCCGCGAATCGGCCTTTGGCTGGGCGAACGCTGTGAATTAGGCTCATGTCGGGTTGGCGACAAACGTTCGTCCGATCAACCGATTACCCATCCAGTACCCCGCAGACCACGATCGCGTCGGCCCTAGCGGGGTATCACCAAAGTTCACGCCAGGGTGAACAAGTGCATTTGGAGGGATCCGCCGGTATGCCGACTTCGGTCGTCAACATCACCGTGCACGGAATCGGCCCGACTGTCAGGACGCTCGACCCCGGCGAAGACGGCACGTGGGTGAGCGTCGAGCAGTACGAGCGGATGCTGGACGCGGCGGTGGGCCGGGACGACGTGCGGATCACGTTCGACGACGGCAACGCCTCGGACCTCGAGGTGGGCCTGCCGCGGCTGCTCGAGCGGGGCCTCAAGGCCCAGTTCTTCGTGCTGGCCGGCGAGTTCGGCAAGCCCGGCCGGCTCGACGTCGACGGCGTGCGGGAACTGCTCGCCGCCGGGATGGAGGTCGGCTCCCACGGCTGGGCGCACCGCGACTGGCGGCGCATCTCCGAGGAGCAGGTACAGGAGGAGCTCGACGACGCCCATCGGCTGCTCGGCGAGATCACCGGTCACCCGGTGACCGAGGTGGCCGTACCCTTCGGCTCGTACGACCGGATCGTGCTCAACCGGCTGCGCAAGGCCGGCGTCACCCGCGTCTACACCAGCGACGGCGGCCGCGCACAGGCCGACCAGTGGCTGCAGTCGCGCAACAGCATCCGCCACGACCTGGACGCCGAATGGGTCGAGCGGGTGCTCAACGGCTCGGAATCGCCCAAGGTCCTCGCGCGCCGGTTCGCCGCGCGCAATGTCAAACGACTCCGTGGAGCGCCGTGACCAGCATCGCGATCGTGATCGTGACGTACAACAGCGCCGAAGTCCTGCCGGGCTGCCTGGCGTCGCTTCTGCCCTCCGAGGGCGTCGACATCACCCGGGTCGTGGTCGTCGACAACAACTCCCGCGACGACTCCGTCGCCCTCACGCTCGCGGCGGCCGACCGGCTGCCGATCCGCTCGGTGCAGACCGGGCGCAACGCCGGCTACGCGGCCGCGGTCAACGCGGGCGTGGCGACACTGGCGGAGGAGAAGTACGACGCGGTCTGGGTGATGAACCCGGACACCCGGCTGCGCCCGGACACGCTGCGCATCCTCACCGAGGCGCTGCGTGAGCCGCGGCGGGGGATCGTCGTGCCGAAGATCCTCAACCCTGACGGCACCCTGCAGCCCTCGCTGCGGCGCAAGCCGACCGTCGCGCGGGCGCTGGCCGAGGCGGTCATCGGGGCCAAGGCCGGGCACATCGGGCGCATCGGCGAGCTCATCGCCGACCCGCGCGAGTACGAGCAGCCGCACGCCGCGGCCTGGGCCACCGGCGCGGCGATGCTGCTGGGCGCGGACATGGTGCGCGAGATCGGCGACTGGGACGAGTCGCTGTTGCTCTACAGTGAGGAGACCGAGTACGCGCTGCGCGCGGGCGATCATGGCTGGTCGCTGTGGTACGACCCGAGGGCCGTGGTCGAGCACATCGGCGGCGAGTCGAGCACCAACCCGAAGCTGGCCGCGCTGCTCGTGGTCAACAAGGTCCGGCTGTTCAAGCGGCGCAACAACCTGGCCAGCGCGTCGGCGTACTACGCCGCCGTGACGCTCGGCGAGGGAGTGCGCGCCCTGCGGGGCCGGCGCACCTCGCGCGCCTCGCTGGCCGCTCTCATGCATCCCAACCGCAAGCCGAGCCTCGGAGACTGACGCGTGAAGGCGGTTCCGTTCGACCAGCTCAGCACGGCCCAGCTCGACGCCTGGCACAAGCTGCGCGCCGTCAACCCGCAGCTGGACAGCCCCTACTTCCACCCCGGCTTCGCCGCCGCCGTGCACGCGGCCGGCAACCCGGTGCAGGTGTACGTCGGCACCGGCCCGACCGGTGAGGTGGAGAGCCTCTTCCCGGTGCACCGCGACGGCGCCGTGCTGCGCCCGGTCGGCTGGCCCGGCGCCGACTTCCAGGGCCCGATCCTGGCCCCCGGCACCGCCTTCCCGGTCGCCCGGCTGCTCGGCGACGGCGTGCGGGCGCTGGAGTTCGACCACCTGCTGGAGCTGGCCGAGGACTTCCGGCCGTGGGTCACCGGCAGCCGGCCCTCGCCCCTGGTGGACTGCGCCGGCGGCCTCGACGGGTACCTGGCCCGCGCCTCCAAGTCCGGCAAGGACAACATGGGGCAGGCGCGCCGGCGGGCGAACAAGGCCGAGCGCGAGATCGGCCCGGTCCGCTTCGTCGCCGACTCGCTCGACGAGGGCGACCTGGCCAAGGTGATCGAGCTCAAGCGGGCCCAGTACGCGGCCACCGGCGCCAAGGACTACTTCGCCGAGCCCGGCCGCGAGGAACTGCTCACCGCGCTGCTGCGCACCCGTGGTACCGAGTTCGCGGGGATCCTCTCGACCCTGCACGCGGGCGACACGCTGCTGGCCGCCCACTTCGGCATCCGGGCCGGCGGCGTCCTGCACTGGTGGTTCCCGGTCTACGACCCGGCCCACGCCGGCCTCGCGCCCGGCTGGATGCTGCTGCGCGAGCTGGTCATGGCCGCGCCGCAGTTCGGCTTTACGCGCATCGACCTCGGCCGGGGTGACGACGAGTACAAGCGCCGGGCGAAAACCGGTGAGACCCCGGTCTGCCAGGGCATGGTCACCCGCAGCACGGCCCGTCGTGCACTGCGGGCCGCCCGCGAGTCCCTGGTCACCGCGGCGAAGGACTCGCCGCTCGGCCCGCAGCTGCGCCGCGTCGTGCGCAAGCTGCGCACGATCAAGCGCTAGCCGCGCGCATTACCTGGGGAGCGATGCACATGGGCAGAAGGGCCCTGATCCTGGTCGAGAACCTGTCCGTGCCGTTCGACCGGCGCGTGTGGCAGGAGAGTCTCGCGCTGCGCGACGCCGGCTGGGAGGTGATCGTGATCTGCCCGCAGGGCACCAAGCGCGACACCGAGCCCTACGCGGAGATCGACGGCATCAAGATCCACCGGTACCCGCTCGAGGCGGCGACCGGCGGGCCCGTCGGCTACGTCAAGGAGTACGGCAACGCGCTGCGCCACACGCTGCGCCTGGCCAAGAAGGTCGGCCCGGTCGACGTCGTGCACGCCTGCAACCCGCCGGACATCCTCTACGTCGTGGCCAACCGGCTCAAGAAGCAGTACGGCAGCCGCTTCGTCTTCGACCAGCACGACCTCGTGCCGGAGCTGTACCTGTCCCGGTTCAACCGCGGCAAGGACCTGCTCTACCGGGGCGTGTTGCGGGCGGAGAAGGCCACCTACGACGCCGCCGACGTCGTCATCGCCACCAACGAGAGCTACCGCCAGGCCGCCATCACCCGCGGGGGCAAGCGCCCCGACCAGGTGTTCGTGGTGCGCAGCGCGCCCGTCGTCGAGCGCTTCCACATGGTGCCGGCCGACGAGTCGATCAAGAAGGGCAAGCCCTACCTGCTGTGCTACCTCGGCGTCATGGGGCCGCAGGACGGCGTCGACTACGCGCTGCGGGCCCTGGCCAAGCTGCGCGACGAGGTCGGGCGCACCGACTGGCACGCCGCGTTCGTCGGGGCCGGCGACACGTTCGAGCAGATGCAGGAGCTGGCCCGCGAGCTCGGGCTGGCCGACGTGGTGACGTTCACCGGGCGGATTCCCGATGAGGACCTGCTGCGGTACCTCTCCACCGCCGACGTGTGCCTGTCGCCCGACCCGCTCAACCCGCTCAACGACGTCTCCACGATGAACAAGATCATGGAGTACATGGCCATGTCCCGGCCGATCGTCAGCTTCGAGCTGCGCGAGGCGCGGGTCTCGGCCGGCGAGGCCGCCCTCTACGCCCCGGCCAACGACGAGTCGGCGTTCGCGAAGCTGACGTCGTACCTCCTCGACAACCCCGAGGAGCGCCGGCGCATGGGCGAGATCGGCCGCGCCCGGGTCAGCGGCCCGCTGTCGTGGGAGGTCTCGAAGGCCAACCTGGTGGCGGCCTACGAGAAGGCGGTCGAGGGCAAATCGGTGATTCCGGGGCAACGCCGTTCATCGGGTGCTCAGGTCGCTGCCCCAGCCGGCGCGGTCCCGGCGCATCCGGCTGACGGTCTTGTCCAGGACCATCACGCTCAGGTACGCGGTGGCGTCGACGGGGCTCACGCTGCGGCGGCGCACCAGGCGTACCAGGCCGCCCAGTCCCAGACCGGCTTCCCCACCGGGCCCCTTGAGGGCGGCCAGCTGCCGGTTCCCACGGCGCACCCGGACCCGTCGGTTGAGGTGCGCCGCGATGGTCCGCGCCGGTTTGACCAGTGAGCGTGCCTCGGTCACCACGGCCCGCTCGTGCGGGGCGAAGCTGGCGTGCACCCAGCCGTCGTCGGAGATCACATCGGGCATCGGGAAGACCCGGCCGTGACCCTCTTCGGTGAGCACGTAGACGCCGGCCCCGGCCAGCGCCCGGGTCGGGGCGATCATCCGGTCGTGCACCTTGTGCACCCGGCCGATCAGCGCACCCACCCGGCTCAGGTCGAACTCGGGCACCGGCGAGCAGGCCAGCACGCCCGGGCGGGCGCACGCGGCGACCAGCGCGCGCACCGCGCCGGCGGTCAGCTCGACGTCCGCGTCGAGGTACACCCGCGGGAACGTCCGGCAGGCCTCGTCGCCCAGCCGCAGCGCCGGCACCTTGCCCGGCACCCCGGACTCGATCACGCGCACCCCGGGCACCCTTCTGGCCGCGTCGGCGGTACCGTCGGTGCAGGCGTTCGGCACCACGATGACGTCGAACTCGCCGGGCTCGGTGCCTTCGAGCAAGCGGCGCAGGTTGTGCTCGATCACGGCCGCCTCGTTGTGGGCGGGGATGACGATGCTGACCACCGGACCAACCTCCTCAGGCCGCTGCACACGATAGCGGCCATGCACCCGCGCCCGATCGGAGTATGTCGCTCATGACCGAACTGGCCGTCATCACCCCGACCTATCGGCCGGACGCCGAGCTCTTCGACCTGCTGCACGCCTCGGTCCTGCGGTTCACCCCCGCCGACACGGTGCACCACGTCTTCGTCTCGGAGGCGGACCTGGCGCTGTTCTCCAAGTACGAGGGTCCGCGCTGCAGGGTGCGCACGAGCAGCTCGATGCTGCCGCGCCGGTACCGCCCGGTGCCCCGCATGAACTACCACGTCAACGTGCGCCGCCCGTGGCCGCCGGTGCGCGGCTGGATCATGCAGCAGACCATCAAGCTCGCCGCCGCCGGCGACCTCGACGCCGACCTGGTCCTCATGGCCGACTCCGACGTCGTCTTCGTCCGCCCGACGACCGCCGACCGCTTCCAGGTCGAGGGGCGCCGGTGGCTGTACCGCGAGGACGGCGGCGTCACCGCGGACATGGAGCGCCACGTCATCTGGCACCGGGTGGCCCGCGAGCTCTTCGGCCTTCCCCCCGCGCCGCCCCCGCCGCTGCCCGACTACGTGAGCCCCCTCAACGCCTGGGAGCCCGCCGTGGTCCGCGCCATGCAGCAGCACATCGAGAAGGCGACCGGCCGCAACTGGCTGGACGTCTTCAACAGCCAGCTGCACATTTCCGAGTTCATCCTGTACGGCGTGTTCGTCGACGAGGTCCTGCACGCCGGCAAGGAGCTGCTCCCGTCGGACATCACGGTCTGCCACAACAACTGGCAGCGCTCCCCGCTGAGCGCCGACGAGGCCGTGAAGTTCGCCGGCGAGATCGGCCCCGATGCGGTCGCCATGATGATCTCGGCGAAGTCCGACACGCCGATCGAGCCGCGCCGGGCCGCCATCGCGCGGGTGGCGGAGATCGTGGGGTCGCGATGACCGCGCTCGCCTCCTCCGAGGAGCCCACCGTCGTCCAGCCCGCGGTCAGGCGCCCCCGGCTGGTGGGCCTGGACGGCATCCGCGGCGTGGCGGCCCTGTGCGTGATGCTGCACCACTGCTGGCTGCTGGCGTTCCCGGGCTACCCGGCCACGCACGGCCCGCTGTACCTGGCGTGGCTCATCTACGGCCACCTCGCCGTGGTCGTCTTCATCACCCTGTCCGGCTTCTCGCTGGGCGTGGCCCCGGCCCGCCGCGACTGGCAGCTCGGCGGGGCCAAGCGCTTCGCGCACCGCCGCGCCTGGCGCATCCTGCCCCCGTACTGGGCCGCGCTGGTCTTCAGCCTGATCATCGCCTGGACGATCGTCCCGCAGCCGGAGACCCCGCCCCCGACCGGCAAGTCGGTCCTCATCTTCGGCCTGCTGCTGCAGGACGTCTTCGGCTCACCGTCGCCGAACGGCGCCTTCTGGTCCATCGCCATCGAGGCCCAGCTGTACATCGTCTTCCCGCTGCTGCTCGTCCTCCTGCGCCGCGCGGGCGCCGTCGTCCTGCTGACCGCCGTGACCCTGGTCGTCGCCACCGTCGGCGTCCTGGCCCCGCGCGTCTCGGTCGTCGACATGCTGATGCGCTTCACCCCCGAGTTCGCCGTGCTCTTCACCCTCGGCCTGATCGCCGCCGCCGTCCTGCGGGCGAGCGACCGCGTCTACCGCCTGCCGTACCAGTGGCTCGCGCTGTTGGCCGCCGCCCCGGTCGTGGCGCTGATGGTGGTGAACGGCTCGGTGTGGACCATCACGCACTACTTCTGGATCGACATGGCCCTCGGCCCGGCCGTGGCCCTGCTGCTGGCCGCCGTGGCGACCGCCCGCCCGCGCCCGCTGGTCCGGTTCCTGGACACCCGCCCGCTGCGCTCGCTCGGCTCGTTCTCCTACAGCCTGTACCTGACCCACGCCCCGATCGTCGTGGCCGTGTACTTCAAGCTGATCGACGGCCGCTTCGCCTCGGGGCAGCCCGCCTTCTGGGCCCTGGCCGGCGTGGCCGCCCCCTTGTCGATCGCCTTCGCGTGGTCGTTCTCGCGCTTCTTCGAGCTGCCGTTCCAGCGCTACCGCGACTGGCCCTCGCTGCGGGCCGCCCTGCTGCGCCGCCCGGCCCCCGAGCCGGCCACTCCCTGACGTCCTGACCGGGGACCGTGCAACGGTCCCCGGCGGGCATCTTGCCCGCCCGTATACCTAGAACTACTATGCATCGAAGTTCAAGGGTATCGGCGGGAGGTGGATCGGCGTGAAGGTTGCCAAGGACCTCGTCGCGGCCTCGTCGACGCCCATGGTGCTGGGCATCCTCGCCGAGGGGGAGAGCTACGGCTACGCCATCCTCCGGCGCGTCACCGAGCTCTCCGGCGGGGAGCTCGAGTGGACCGAGGGGCTGCTGTACCCGCTGCTGCACCGGCTCGAGCGGTCCGGCTTCGTGGAGGCCGGCTGGCGGGCGGCGGCCGGGGAACGGCGGCGCAAGTACTACCGCATCACCGAGGCCGGCCGGGCCGAACTGGCCGAGCAGCGGCGCCAGTGGAGCGCGGTCGTCGGCACCCTCAAGGAGCTGTGGCCGCACACGTCCCGCCCCATGGAGGGCCTCGCATGACGAATCTCGAGACGCAGCCACCGCCCGACGAGCTCGAGGCACAGTTCGCGCAGTGGCGGCAGTATGTCCATCGCCGCCGCGAGCTTCGCAACACCGACGTCGAGGAGCTCGAGGACCACCTGCGCGCCTCCGTCGACGAGCTGACCGGCGTCGGCCTGCGGCCCGAGGAGGCGTTCCTCGTCGCCGTGAAGCGGATGGGCAGCCTCGACGAGCTGTCGCGGGAGTTCGCCCGCGAGCACTCCGACCGGCTGTGGAAGCAGCTGGTGCTGACCGGCGAGCCCGACGGCGCCGAGACCGGGCGCGACGCCACGCCGCTTGTCATGGTGCTGTGCGCGGTGGGGGCGGCGGCGTCCATCAAGCTGCCCGAGCTGTTCGTGGACTCCGACGACGACGGGCTCTTCTACGCGCGCAACGTGTCGCTGTTCGCGCTGCCCTGGGTGGCCGGCTTCCTCGCCTGGCGCCGGCGGCTGCGCCCGCCGCTGATCGGGGTCCTCGTCGCGCTGTTCGGCCTCGGCGCGGTCGCGGCCAACGCCTACGGGCTCGCCATGGACTCCCAGTCGGCGGCGCTCACTGGCAGCCACCTGCCGATCGCGCTGTGGCTGGCGGTCGGCGTCGCGTACGTCGCCGACGAGTGGCGCTCCTCGCGCCGCCGGATGGACTTCATCCGCTTTACGGGGGAGTGGATCGTCTACTACGTGCTGATCGCGCTGTGCGGCGGCGTGCTGATCGCCTTCGTGTACGGCACGTTCTCGGCCATCGGCATCGACGCCAACGAGTTCGTCGGGCGATGGCTGCTGCCCTGCGGCGCGATGGCCGCGACGGTCGTGGCCGCGTGGCTGGTCGAGGCCAAGCAGAGCGTGGTCGAGAACATCGCCCCGGTGCTCACCCGCCTGTTCACGCCGCTGTTCACCGCGGTCCTGCTGGCCTTCCTGGTCGCCACCGGCGTCACCGGGGCCGGCATCGACATCGAGCGCGAGGCCCTGATCCTGTTCGATCTGCTGCTGGTCGTCGTGCTGGGCCTGCTGCTGTACTCCTGGTCGGCCCGCGATCCGCTGAAGCCGCCCGGCGTGTTCGACAAGCTCCAGCTCGCCCTCGTCATCAGCGCCCTCGTCATCGACGTGCTGGTCCTGTCGGAGATGCCCGGCCGGATGGTGAGCTACGGCAACTCCCCGAACAAGGCCGCCGCCCTGGGCGAGAACATCATCCTGCTGGCCAACCTGGCCATCTCCGCGTGGCTGCTGATCGCCTTCCTGCGCCGCCGCCGGCCGTTCGCCGCCCTGGAACGCTGGCAGACCGGCTACCTCCCGGCCTACGCCGCCTGGACCTGGGCCGTGGTGCTGATCCTGCCCCCGCTGTACCAGTTCCAGTGAACGTTTCCAGTGCACGTTTCCAGTGCACACAAAAGGGCCCGGCAGCCGCCGGGCCCTTCGCGTCACCGCTCAGAACGTCAGGACGGACTTCGTGACCGTGTAGGCCTCGGCGTAGTGGGCCCGGCACTCCATGCCGCGCAGGCGGGCCAGGCCCAGGAAGACCTCGTCGTCCCACCAGTCGCGGGCCTTCTGGGACGGGAAGTGCTCGTGGAGCAGGGCGACCTTGCGGCGGCCCTGGTCCGGGGTCAACGGGACGTACACGTTGCGGCGCGACATGTCGCCGTCCCACTTGGGGATCTCGTAGTGCAGCACCAGGGAGTTGCGGAAGGCCGTGGACGCCAGGCCGGCCAGCAGTCGGTGGTCCTGGTGGGCGTCGTCCGTGGACGGGGCCAGGACCAGGTCCGGGGTGCCCAGGCGGGCGGCGGACTCGACGATCTCCTTGGTGGCGTTCCAGTGGGCCGGGAGGCGCCCGTCGGGCAGGTCGTGCAGGTGGAAGGTCAGCGAGCCGGCGTGGGCCAGGAAGGCCGAGGCCGCCGCGCGGGCCTCGGCCTGGCGGGCCGGGACGCCGGTGGCCAGCACGTAGTCGACGGTGACGCCCTCCGGGAGGCAGAGCAGCAGGCCGCCGGCGGCGATCTCGATGTCGTCCGGGTGGGCGCCCAGGGCGACCACGGACCGCACGCCGGTCAGGGAGAAACCGATCACGAGGCCGGGCCCCGCACGGAGTCCCACAGCATCCACGGGCAGTTGCCGCTGTTGTACGCCTCTTCCATCTCCGCCCGGTCCTTGAAGGTGTCCACCGCGCGCCAGAAGCCGTCGTACTGCTGCGCCATGAGCCGCCGCTCCGGGATGAGCCGGTCGAAGGCGTGCGGCACCATGTCCTCACCCTCGCGCAGGGCGTCGAAGATGCCCGGGCGCAGGATGAAGTAGCCACCGTTCTCCCACGTCATGAGCTCGCGGAAGTCGCGAACGCGGGAGACCGAGCCGTTGGCGTCCATCTCCACCACGTGGTGGGTGGAGACGGGCGGTACCGCGAGCATGCTCACGGTGGCCTCGGAGTTGCGGAACCGCTCCACCATCTCGGGCAGCGGCGCGTCGGTGAGCGTGTCGGCGTAGTTGGCCAGGAACATCGGCTCGTCCTCGACGTACTTGCGCACGCGCATGAGCCGCTCGCCGATGCTGGCCTTCAGGCCCGTGTCGATGAACGTGATGTTCCAGCCCGTGATGTCGGTCGAGAACAGCTGCACGTCCCGGTCGCCGCCGGTGAGCGTGAAGTCGTTGGACAGCGTCTCGTCGTAGTGCAGGAAGTAGTCCTTGACGACCGCGGCGCCGTAGCCGAGGGCCAGGATGAAGTCGGTGTGTCCGAAGTGTGCGTAGTACCGCATGACGTGCCACAGCAGCGGGCGGTCGCCGATGAGCGCCATCGGCTTCGGCACGTTGCTCGCCCCCTCGCGCATGCGCATGCCGAGGCCACCGCAGAACAGTACGACCTTCATGAGCGGGATTACCCCTCTACCTCGAGGACCGGGATCGGGTACACCAGCTTGCCGCCCCAGTCCTTGACGTAGGACAGCTGCGCGCTGATCTCGGTGCGCAGGTTCCACGGCAGGACCAGGACGTAGTCGGGCCGGTCGGCGGCGATGCGCTCCGGCGCGTGGATCGGGATGTGCGTGCCGGGCAGGAACATGCCCTGCTTGTGCGGCGAGCGGTCGACCGTGTACTCGAGCAGGTCCTCGCGGATGCCGCAGTGGTTGAGCAGCGTGTTGCCCTTGCCGGGCGCCCCGTAACCGACGACCCGCTTGCCCTCGGCCCGGGCCTGCATGAGGAACGTCAGCAGGTCGCGCTTGATCGTGAAGACCTCGTTGGCGAAGCCCTTGTGGCCCTCCAGCGTGTGCAGCCCGGCCGCGGCCTCGGCCTCCAGCAGCGTCTTGACCGCCAGCGACGGCTCGCCCGCGAACTCGGTGTGCTTGGCGTGCACCCGCAGCGACCCGCCGTGCGTGGACAGCTCCTCCACGTCCACGACGGTGAGGCCGCCCTTGGCCAGCGCGCGCGAGGCGGTCAGCAACGACAGGTACTGGTAGTGCTCGTGGTAGATGGTGTCGTACTGCCGACGCTCGATCAGGCGCAGCAGGTGCGGGAACTCGAGTGTGACGAGGCCCTCGGGCTTGACGAGGTTGGCCAGGCCCTGCGAGAAACCGACGATGTCCGGAATATGTGCGTAAACGTTGTTCGCGGCCACCAGGTCGGCCCGTCCGTATTGTTCGGAGACGGCCGCGCCCGTCTCCGGCCCGAGAAAGCAGACTTCCGTCCGAACGCCCTTTTCCCGGGCGACCGCAGCGACATTTCCGGCGGGCTCAACGCCGATGACCGGAATACCGGCGGCCACAAAATGCTGTAGAAGGTACCCATCATTACTGGCCACTTCGGCGACGAGGCTGTCGCCCGTTAGGCCGAGCTTCTCGGTCATCGCGACGGCGTACCGGCGGGCGTGCTCGACCCAGGAGGTGGAGTAGGAGGAGAAGTAGAGGTAGTCGGAGAAGATCTCCTCACCCGCGACGTATGCCGGAAGCTGGACCAGCAGGCACTGCGCGCAGATGCGCACGTGCAGCGGGTAGAACGTCTCCGCGGCGTCGATCTTGCCGGCCGGGACGTAGCTCTCGCAGAGCGGGGACATCCCCAGGTCGACGAAGGTTTCGGTGAGCTCGGCACCGCACAGCCGGCATGAGACAGCGGACATGCGTTCCCCCTCTAAGTTGTTGGGCGCTAGGCTGCTGGCCGGTGAACCTACTCGCCATGGAAGTCGCGCAAGCTTAGAACAGATCTCAGGACTGCCGACCGGCCACGAGAAAACTAGCGGCAACTTCCGCACGGCGGTAAACGACAGAGTAAAGAAACCGACACACCAGCCCGGCAACATCCTCGAGCTTTCGGGAGCAGGCTCATGCGCGTACTCGTCACCGGCCACGACGGATATATCGGCAGCGTGCTGGTGCCGATACTCCGCGAAGCGGGCCACGAGGTCGTCGGTCTCGATACCGGCCTCTTCGCCGACTGTGTGATCGGCCCGGCGCCGGAGGAGGTCAAGACGCTGCGCGTCGACCTGCGCGACGTGGAGCCGGAGCACGTGACCGGCTTCGACGCGGTGATCCACCTCGCCGCGCTGTGCAACGACCCGCTCGGCAACCTCAACCCGGACCTGACCTACGACGTCAACCACCGCTCGACGGTGCGCCTGGCCAAGGCGGCCAAGGCGGCCGGCGTCGAGCGGTTCCTGTTCTCGTCGTCCTGCTCGCTGTACGGCAAGGGCGAGGACGACACCCCGCTGGACGAGAACGCGGGCTTCCAGCCGGTGACCCCCTACGGCGAGTCGAAGATCCTGTCGGAGCAGAGCCTGCTGGAGCTGGCCGACGACGACTTCTCGCCGGTGTTCCTGCGCAACTCCACGGCCTACGGCTTCTCCCCGCGGCTGCGCGGCGACCTGGCGGTCAACGACTTCGCCGCGCACGCGCTGCTGACCGGCAAGGTCGTGCTGCTCTCCGACGGCATGGCGTGGCGCCCGCTCATCCACATCAACGACATCTCCGCGGCGTTCCTGGCGCTCATGGAGGTCGACCGCGGCCGCGTGCACGCCAAGGCGTACAACATCGGGCGCACCAGCGAGAACTACCTCATCCGCGACGTGGCCAACCTGGTCGCCGAGGCGGTGCCGGGCAGCGAGCCGACGTTCGCCGAGGGCGCCGGGGCCGACCTGCGCAACTACCGGGTGACCTGCGACCTCATCGAGCGCGAGATCCCCGAGTTCCAGCCGCAGTGGAACGTCAAGCTCGGCGTCGAGCAGCTCGTCGAGGCCTACCAGCGGCATGGGCTGACCATCGAGCAGTTCAAGAGCGAGAAGCACCAGCGGATCAAGCGCATCCAGGCGCTGCTGGCGGCCGGCAAGCTCGACGGCGACCTGCGCTGGGTCGCGGCATGAGTGCCCCTGAGCCGCGCGTCTGCGACGCCTGCGGCGAGGACATGCTCGTCCCCTTCGCCGACCTCGGCGAGATCCCGGTGCTGTGCGGGGTGCACTGGGAGGCGCACGGCGACGCCGTCGCGTCCCCGGTCGGGCGGATGGTGCTCGCGGCCTGCCCGCGCTGCGCCTACGTGCGCAACCTGGAGTTCGAGGCCGGCAAGCTGGTCTACGACACCACGATGGACACGAACCTGCACTTCTCGCCCGCCTTCCAGAAGTTCTCGGCCGAGCTGGTGGAGAGCCTCAACGAGCGCTACGACCTCGGCGGCAAGCTCGTGCTGGACATCGGGTGCGGGCAGGGTGAGTTCCTGCGTGAACTCACCCACACCGCCGGCGCGCGGGGGGTCGGCTACGACGCCATGTACGCCGGCGTGGAGGGCGAGCAGGGTGAGGCCACCTTCCACTGCGGGTTCGCGCCGCGCGGGGGAGGCCTGCCGCCGTACGACTTCTTCACCTCCCGCCACTGGTTCGAGCACATCGACGACCCCTACGAGTTCCTGGTCGACCTGCGCGAGCAGGCCCAGGGGCGCGAGGTGTTCGGCTACGTCGAGGTGCCGGACGCGGTCTACGACCTGGCCACCGCCGGGTGGGAGGTCATCTACCCGCACGTGTCGTACTTCGACGCCTACTCGCTGGCCGCCATCTTCGCCCGGGCGGGCTGGACGGTGGAGTCGACCGGCACGCTGTTCTCCGGCATGTTCCGCTACATCGAGGTCTCGGCCAACCGGCCGCGGGCCGGCGGGCACGCCGCGCACACCGGCGAGCTGCCCTCCCTGCGCGCGCGGGACAAGCAGCTGGCCGCGATCGCGGGCTTCAGCGAGCGCCACCACGCCGAGCGGCGGAAGTGGCGGGACACCATCGCCCGGCTCGACGCCGAGGGCGCCCGCCCGGTGCTGTGGGGCGCGGGCTCGCGGGGCGTGCAGTTCCTCACCCTGGCCGACCGGGAGCTGCAGCTGGCCGGCGTCGTCGACCTCAACCCGCGCAAGTGGGGCCGGTTCCTGCCGGTCACCGGGCACCGGGTCGACCCGCCGTCGACGCTCACCACGCTGCAGCCCAAGGCGGTCGTCATCACCAACCCGGCGTACAAGGAAGAAATCGCCAAATCCCTGGCCGATCTGGGCGTCACCGCCGAAATCCTCGTCGCCTGACGTCACGCGTTCGACAAGGGCCCCGCATCCTCGCATCGGCGCGAGCGTGCGGGGCCTCTTCACGTCAACAATGTGACACGACCGCGGGCGCGGTGACTGGTTAGTCTGTCCGCAACCACCCTTCGCGGCCCGGCCCTCGTTCCCCGTTCGCCGCACCTCCCCGCATCGCCCGGGACCCGGCCGCCATCCCCTCACTCCATAGTGGAGGATCGCATGTCGCGGACGCGACGCGCGTTACGGTCGGCGCTGGTCGCGAGCCTGGTCGCCGCGGTCATCACACCGATCGCCAGCAGCAACGCCGCCGTCGCGGCGCTGCCGGCCGGGTTCCAGGAACAGATCGTCTTCAGTGGCCTCACGCAGCCGACCAACATCGAGTTCGCGCCCGACGGCCGCATCTTCGTCGCCGAGAAGGGCGGCAAGATCAAGGTCTTCGACAACCTGGCCGACCAGACCCCGGACGTGTTCGCCGACCTTTCCGTGGCGGTGCACAACCAGTGGGACCGCGGCCTGCTCGGCCTCGCGCTGGCGCCCGGCTTCCCGACCGACCCGTCGGTCTACGTGCTCTACACCTACGACGCGCCGCTCGGGCAGAGCGCTCCGGTGTACAACGACGTCTGCGCCGACGCCAACGGCGGTTCGTGCGTCGTGTCGGCCCGGCTGTCCAAGCTGACCGCGTCGGGCAACCACATGATCGGCAGCGAGCAGCTGCTCATCTCGGACTGGTGCCAGCAGTACCCCAGCCACTCCATCGGCGACCTGAAGTTCGGCGCCGACGGCGCGCTCTACGTCTCCGGCGGCGACGGGGCCAGCTTCAACGTCGTGGACTACGGCCAGCTCGGCTCGCCGAAGAACCCGTGCGGCGACCCGCCGAACGACGCGATGACCCCGCCCACCGCCGAGGGCGGCGCCCTGCGCTCCCAGGACGTGCGCTCGACCGGCGACCCGACCGGCCTCAACGGCTCGATCCTGCGGCTCGACCCGGCCACCGGCGCGGCGATGCCGAACAACCCGCTCTCCGGCTCGTCCGACGCCAACGCCCGGCGCATCGTCGCGCACGGCCTGCGCAACCCGTTCCGCATGACGATCCGCCCGGGCACGAACGAGGTCTGGGCCGGCGACGTCGGCTGGAACACCTGGGAGGAGATCGACCGCGTGGTCAACCCGACCACCGGGCCGACCAACTTCGGCTGGCCGTGCTACGAGGGCAACGCGAGGCAGCCCGGCTACGACAGCGCCGACCTCACGCTGTGCGAGAGCCTCTACGCGGGCGCCGGGCAGACCGCGCCGTACTACACCTACAACCACGGCGCCCAGGTCGTCGCCGGCGAGAGCTGCCCGTCCGGCGGCTCCTCGGTCTCCGGCCTGGCCTTCGCACCGGCCACCGGCGGGTCCTACCCGGCGTCGTACGGCGGCGCGCTGTTCTTCTCCGACTACAGCCGTAACTGCATCTGGGCGATGATGCCCGGCGCCGACGGCCTGCCCAACCCGGCCGGCATCCTCACCTTCGACGGCGGCGCGAGCGCACCGACGGACCTGGCCATGGGCCCCGGCGGTGAGCTGTACTACGCCAGCCTGAACGGCACGATCCGGCGCATCCGCTACTACCCGAACAACCAGCCGCCGGTGGCCGCGTTCACCGCCACGCCCACGTCGGGCAGCGCGCCGCTGACGGTGACGTTCAACGGCACCACGTCCTCGGACGCCGACCCGGCCGACCAGGGCCTGCTGAAGTACGCCTGGGACTTCAACAACGACGGCACGGTCGACTCGACGGCGGCGACGGGCACCTACACGTACACCAGCGCCGGCACCTACACCGCGAAGCTCACCGTCACCGACACGGCCGGTGCGACCGGCACGAAGACGCAGACGATCACGTCGGGCAACGACGCCCCGACCGCGTTCATCGACACCCCGGCGGCCACGGACACCTGGGCGGTGGGCAACACGATCAGCTTCTCCGGCCACGCGACCGACCCGCAGCAGGGCACCCTGCCGGCCTCGGCGCTGAGCTGGCAGGTGATCCTGCACCACTGCATCACGCCGGACAACTGCCACGAGCACCCGATGAACACCTTCAGCGGGGTGGCGAGCGGCTCGGTGATCGCGCCGGACCACGAGTACCCCTCCTACGTCGAGTTCCGGCTCACCGCCACCGACGCGGGCGGGCTGACCAGCACCTCGAGCGTGTCGGTCCAGCCCCGGACGGTGAACCTGGCGTTCAACTCCAGCCCCTCCGGGCTGCAGCTGACCGTCGGCTCGACGACGAGGACGACGCCGTTCTCGATGACGGTGATCCAGGGCTCGACCAACTCGATCTCGGCCCCGACGCCGCAGTCGCAGGGCGGCACCTCGTACGCCTTCTCGTCCTGGTCGGACAGCGGCGCGCAGACGCACGTCGTCACCGCGCCGGCGACCGCGACGACGTACACGGCCACCTATACCGGCAGCGCGCCGGCCTGCGGCGACTCGTACGGCTACACCTGCACCGCCGGGGCCCGCACCTGGATCCCGGCCGACCAGACGGTGCTGACGCTCAGCGGTGACGACAACTACCAGCAGGTGTCGCTGCCGTTCCCGGTCACGTTCTACGGCACGCAGTACACCTCGGCCTGGGCCGACACCAACGGCGTGCTGAGCTTCGTGCCGCCGGCGGGCTCGGCCTACGACCACGGGGCTATCCCGTCGCCCGCGGCCACCGGCAAGGCCAACGGCGCCGTGTACCCGATGTGGTCCGACCTCGACGTCGACGCCTCGGCCAGCGTGCGCACCGCGGTCACGGGCACCGCGCCCAACCGGCAGTTCATCGTCGAGTGGCGTAACGTGCGGTTCTTCGACAACGCGTCGGCCCGGGTGTCGTTCGAGACCGTGCTGCAGGAGAACAGCGACATCGCGGTCGCCTGGAACGACATCGACGCGCTCGCCATCGAGCAGGGCAGCACCTCCACCGTCGGCATCGAGAACGCGAACGGCACGGTGGCGCTGCAGCACTCGCTGAACCAGCCGATCCTGCGCACGGGCAACGGCGTGCTGTTCCACCCGCCGGCCGCCCCGCCGCCGCCCACCGGCGCCACGGTGACCGGCACGGTCGGGGTGACCGGCACGAGCGCCACGCTCGCCGGCACGCGGATCGCGCTGAGCCCGGGTGGCGCCACCGCGACGGCCGGGGCTGACGGGACGTACACCGTCAGCGGCCTCGCGGCGGGCACCTACACGGTCACCGCGACGGCCCCCGGCGGGCAGAGCACCAGCGGCACGGCCACGGTCGCAGCCTCCGGCACGACCACGCTGAACCTGTCGATCGCGCTGAGCGACTCGTTCGGCTACACGGCCACGCCGGGCCCGCGGACCTTCGTGCGGGCCGACCAGACCGTGCTCACGCTCACCGGCGACGACAACTACCAGCAGGTCACGCTGCCGTTCCCGGTGAAGTTCTACGGCACGACGTACACCTCGGCGTGGGTCGACACCAACGGCGTGGTGAGCTTCGTGCAGCCCGGCGGCTCGGCCTGGAACCACTCGGCGATCCCGTCGGCGGCCGCCTCCGGCAAGGCCAACGGCGCGATCTACCCGTTCTGGGAGGACCTGAACATCGACGCGTCGGCCAGTGTCCGCACTGCGGTCACCGGCAGCGCGCCGAACCGGCAGTTCGTCATCGAGTGGCGCAACGCGCAGTTCTTCGAGGCCGCCGGCGTCCGCGCGTCGTTCGAGGTGATCTTCTCCGAGAACGGCGACATCGCGGTCGCCTGGGCCGACATCGACGGCACCACCTACGAGCAGGGCGGGGCGGCCACGGTCGGCATCGAGAACCAGGCCGGCACGGTGGCGCTGCAGTACTCGCTCAACCAGCCGGTGCTGCGAAACGGCAACGGCGTGCTGTTCCACCCGCCGGCTTAGCGGCATCCTGCCGGGGCCCGTTCCGCTACGGCGGGGCGGGCCCCGTGCTACATGGCCGCCGAGAATAATGACATTACTTCGACGATCTTTGATGACTTAAGAATTACCAAAGAAATGAAAGCGCAGGTCGGAATGCATTTGTGCCGCATTCTTGCGTTGGCTGGGCAATCGCGCGCGGCGGGACGGTAGCATGGCCGGGGCGCGAGAATGGATCGCGCTGCAGGATCGACGACATCGCCAGAATTGGAGTGTTTCGACCGTGATCGACCGGAAGCGCAGGGCTCATCGGCTCGGCGTTGCCACGGCACTCGTCGCGGTAGCCGCAGCAGCGTTGATGCTCGCGAGTTGCAAGGTAGAGGGCACCCCCGGCCACCAGTCCGGCCGTGGCAGTGCCAGCGGCCAGCCCGATTCATCCGTCGAACCGTCCGGTTCGGCGCCGGCCTCCGCCCAGGCCTCCGCCCAAGCCTCCGCATTGCCATCCGGCGCTCCGAGCTCAAAGCCAGCCGGCGCGAAAACAACGAATCCCCCCAATTCCGGCAACACTGCGCCCGGCGCCCGGGCCACCCCGGCCAACGTCGGCGTGCCCAAGGGCGTCAAGCTGACCGAGCTGGCCGGCAACGACGGCGGCAATTCGTATCGGGTGCAAAAGGACGGCACGGTCCTCGACAAAGTGCACATCAAGGGCGATCTGCTGATCACCGCGTTCAACGTCAAGATCACGAACAGCCAGATCGACGGCGGCGTTCTCGACGAATACGGCGGCAAGAAGTACTCATTCTCGATCAGCGATTCCACGATCGGCCCGGCCACCGGCTGCCTCACCCTGCCGGGCATCGGTGAGTCGAACTACACCGCCACCCGGGTCCACATCCGCGGGCACGGCGACGGCTTCCGCGCCTCGGGCGACAACATCAACATCCAGAGCTCGTACGTGCACCTGTGCTCGAACCCGGGGGATCACTCGGACGGCATCCAGACGTACATGACGGGCCGCGGCCTGACCCTGAACAACACGACCATCGACCAGCGCGACGCCAGGGACGTGACCGCCCCCATCTTCATCGTCGACAAGCAGACGGTCGACGTGACGGTCACCAACAATCTGGTGATGGGTGGCACCTACAGCATCCAGGTGAAGAACGCCCGCGGTAGCGTCGTGGTGAAGAACAACTCCCTCGTGAACAAGTCGTGGATCTACGGCCCGATCGAGGCGGACTGTTCCTCGCCGATGGAGTGGTCAGGCAACCAGCTGGTGACGATTGACGACAACTACAACATCACTTCGGTCGTGGGCCCGCTCCCTTGTAACTGAGCCTTCCAGGGGGCGCGGAGTGTGGCTCCGCGCCCTCGCCCTCGGCTGTGGGTCCGCGCTGCTGCTCGCCGCCGTGTACGCGCTCGCCGTGCGCACCGTGCCCGGCCAGCGCTTCGAGGATGCGGTGCTCGTCGCCGCCGAGGGCCGGGGCGGCTCCCGCCACGCGACCCTGGTGCTCTCCGCCGACGTGGTCTCGCTGGTCCTGGCCGTCGCCGCCCTGCTCGGCATCGGCTGGGCCCGCCGCGCGCCGCGGGTCGGCGTGGCCGGCGTCGTCGTCCTGGTCGCCACCGTCATCGGCGCCGAGATCGTGCAGCTGTCGGTGAGCCGGCCGCGCCTGCTCCCGCACGGGTACCGCCGCGACGACCAGAGCTTCCCGAGCGGGCACACGGCGATCGCGGTGGCCATCATGTGCGCGCTGGTCCTGGTGGTGCCGTACCGCTGGCGCCTGGCCACCCTGGTGCTCTCCTCGGCCTTCGCCGCCGCCGTCGCGGTCGCCGTGATCCTGGCCGGCTGGCATCGCCCCGGCGATACCATCGGCAGCGACTGCATCGCGCTCCTCGTGGTGAGCGCTGCGACGCTGGTGCTCGACCGCGGCGGGCGGCTGCGCCGGGTGCCGGGGCGGCGGTACCACTACCGGCTCGCGGCGGGGTACGGGTTCTCGGCGATCTGCTGCGCGCTCGCGGCGCTGTTCGCCGGTCCGCTTCTGGCCGGTTGTGCCATCGCACTGGGCGGCACGGCGTTGGTAGCGTTGGCGTTGCTCGTTCTGCTCGCCCGGTCCGAATCGGCAGAAGCCACCCATCGCCGGAAGGTGTCATGACGAACGCTGAGTCGCCGCTGGTCTCGATCGGTCTCCCGGTGCGCAACGCTGGCCGCGACATCGAGAAGGTCGTCAAGTCGGTGCTCTCGCAGGACTACCCGAGCCTGCAACTGGTCATCTCCGACAACGCCTCGACCGATGACACCGAGGACGTCTGCCGCGAGCTGGCCCGCGCCGACGGGCGCATCGCCTACCACCGGCAGGCGGAGAACATCGGGATCCTGCGCAACTTCCAGTACGCGATGGTCAACGCCGACGGCGAGTACTTCCGCTGGATCGGCGACGACGACACCCTGGACCCGTTCTACGCGGCCAAGACCGTGGCCCTCTTCCGCGCGGACCCCCGCCTGCTGCTCGTCACCACCCAGATCTCCTACGAGGCCCCGGACGGCAGCGTCTCCTCGGCCGAGTACGACGGCACGGAGCTGGCCTCCGGCGACCCGATCGCCCGCCTGCGCGAGATGCTGCGCCTGCTCAACGCGAGCCACCTCCTGATCGACCCGCTCTACGCGATGATGCGCCGCGCCCCGGTGGCCGGCATCCCGCGGCGCAACATGCTGCGCGAGGACGAGGTCTTCGCGGCCAAGCTGGCCCTGGCCGGCCCGTGGCGGCACGTCCCGGAGGTCCTGGCCCACCGGCACTGGAAGCACGAGCGCATCGGCACGATCGCCGGGCGCCTGGGCGTGCCGTCGTGGCAGTCGCACTTCTCCAACACGCTGCAGTGCCGGGAGCTGCTGCAGTGGGCGGGGGAGGCGCCGGGGCTGACGCCGGACCAGCGCCGGCAGGCGAAGGCGGCGGTGTACCGGATGTACCTGCGGCGGCAGCAGCGGACCGTCTCGCACAAGTCGCGCAAGCTCGCCCGGCTGGCCATCGGGCGGCGCTGACCCGTCGCCCGTGCTGCCCGACGCGTTTCCGCGGCCCTCGTCAGCGCGTTGCGATCGGGCGATTTCGCGATAAGTCGGGCGCTGGCGCGCCACGACTTAGGGTGACCGTCAATAGGGCGGACTCGGGGTGTTTCGGGCATAGATGACGGAAGTGGGCATGGCCCTGGCCGGGCATGGGAGTTGTCTACTCTGGATGCCGCTGACGCGCAGTTTGGCGGCCGCTGGCCTGACCGGGTCGCCGTCCACCTCGACGCCGGTTACGGCTCTGCATCAATCCGGGACCTGCTCGCCGGACGTGGCTGGCGTGGACGGATTGCCCGGCGCGGAAGCCCGCCCCGATCCAGAGGGGCTGGCGCTGGGTCGTGGAAGCTAACCAGGCATGGATGAACGACGTCGGCAAGCTCCGCTGCCACACCGACCGCCGCGCCTCCATCGTCGACTTCTACCACTACCTCGCAGCCGCTGCGCCCGTACCCACTACCGATGGGACGGCAGAGCCACCAGCCGCCGCCTCTGGCCAGCGTGGAGGTGATCGTGACAGTGAGTGGCTGGCAGTTCGGTGGCTTGGCGCTCTGCACTGCTGGTGAGTGCGTATTCGCTGAATTGCTCCGCCGGTGGCGCGTTGGGATGGTGCGCGGCCTTTCTCGGGCTTCGGCGGAATTGGCAGCCGGCCGGATGTGGCAGATGTAAGAACCGGCTGCGATACGCTGCCGGTGAGCGCGGATGGCGGCCGGTTGTTCGACGTGTTGCCGCACTGGCGGGCCGGTGTGACGGCGGCGGTGGCGTTGGTGTGCGACGGCCCGCGCGGGCGCGCCCGGACGCTGCGGCG
>NZ_JBFAZW010000112.1:0-35090 GCF_040682015.1 Dactylosporangium sp. NPDC051485 | reverse complement strand
GCCGCCCATGCTCGGTGGCCTGGTCCGCGCGCCGGTCGCCCGCCGCCCCGCCACGGGCTCCTCGCTGCCGCGGCGGCTGCGCGGGCTGGACCCCGACGAGCAGCGCAAGGTCGTCCTGGAGCTGGTCCGGGCCAACATCGCGGCCGTGCTCGGGCACGCCTCACCGCAGACCGTCGACGCGGAGAAGCCCTTCAAGGACCTCGGCTTCGACTCGCTGACCGCGGTCGAGCTGCGCAACCGGCTCAACGCGGCGACCGGGCTGCTGCTGCCGGCGACGCTGGCGTTCGACTACCCGACGCCGGGCGCGCTGGCCGGCTTCGTCCGCGACGAGCTGCTCGGGGCGGTGGCGGACTCCGGCGCTGCCGCCAAAGCCCCCGCGGCAACCGACGAGCCCCTCGCGATCGTCGGCATGGCGTGCCGGTTCCCCGGCGGCGTGCGCTCCCCCGACGACCTGTGGCGGCTGCTGGACGCCGGCGCCGACGGCATCACCGGCTTCCCGGCCGACCGCGGCTGGGACCCCGAGGCCCTCTACCACCCCGACCCGGACCACGCCCGGACCAGCTACGTGTGGGAAGGCGGGTTCGTGCACGACGCCGCCGACTTCGACGCGGCGTTCTTCGGCATCTCCCCGCGCGAGGCCGCGGCCACCGACCCGCAGCAGCGGCTCCTGCTGGAGACCGCGTGGGAGGCGGTGGAGCGGGCCGGCATCGACCCGCTGAGCCTGCGCGGCAGCCGCACCGGGGTGTTCGCCGGGCTCATCGCGCAGGAGTACACCTCCTCGCGGCACGAGACGGCGCAGGAGCTCGAGGGCTACTTCATGGCCGGCAACACGGCCAGCGTCGCCTCTGGCCGCATCGCCTACGTGCTCGGGCTGGAGGGCCCGGCCATCACCGTCGACACCGCCTGCTCGTCGTCGCTGGTCGCGCTGCACCTGGCCGGCCAGGCGCTGCGCCGCGGCGAGTGCAACCTGGCGCTGGCCGGCGGGGCCACCGTGATGGCCCAGCCGAGCGTGTTCGTCGAGTTCAGCCGGCAGCGCGGGCTGGCACCGGACGCTCGGTGCAAGCCCTTCGGCGCGGGCGCGGACGGCACCGCGTTCGCCGAGGGCGCCGGGCTGGTCGTCCTCGAGCGGCTCAGCGATGCGCGGCGGCTCGGGCACCCCGTCCTCGCCGTCGTGCGCGGCTCGGCGGTCAACTCCGACGGCGCCTCCAACGGCCTCACCGCCCCGAACGGCCCCTCCCAGCAGCGGGTCATCCGCCAGGCCCTGGCCAACGCCGGCCTGCGCCCGTCCGACGTCGACGCCGTCGAGGCGCACGGCACCGGCACCACGCTGGGCGACCCGATCGAGGCGCAGGCCCTGCTGGCCACCTACGGGCAGGAGCGGGGCGAGCCGCTGTACCTGGGCTCCGTCAAGTCGAACATCGGGCACAGCCAGGCGGCGGCCGGCATCGCCGGGGTCATCAAGATGGTGCTCGCGCTGCGCCACGCGCGCCTGCCGCGGACGCTTCGGGCCGAGGCGCCCAGCCCGCACGTCGACTGGACCGCCGGCCGCGTGGCGCTGCTCGCCGAGGCCGTCGACTGGCCCGATCCGGGCCGTCCCCGCCGGGCCGGGGTCTCCGCCTTCGGCATCAGCGGCACCAACGCGCACCTCATCCTGGAGCAGGCCCCGCCTGCGGACGCCGCAGCGGGGCCGGTGCCGGGTCCGCCGGTGGTCCCGTGGGTGCTGTCCGCCCGCGACGACGAGGCCCTGCGCGGGCAGGCCGAGCGGCTGCGCGCGACGGCCGGGGAGGCCGACCCGCTGGACGTCGCCTTCTCGCTGGTGCACCACCGGTCCGCCTTCGCCCGCCGCGCGGTGGTGCTGGGCGCGGACCGCGACGAGCTGTTGGCCGGGCTGTCCGGCGCCGGCGGCGGCCCGGTCGCCGAGCCGGGGCGGGTGGCGGTGCTGTTCACGGGGCAGGGCAGCCAGCGGCCGGGGATGGGCCGGGAGCTGTACGCCCACCACCCCGCCTTCGCCGCCGCCTACGACGAGGTCTGCGCCCGCCTCGACGTGGACGTCAAGGCCATCCCCGACGAGGAGCTGCACCTGACCGGCAACGCCCAGGCGGCGCTGTTCGCGCTGCAGGTGGCGCTGTTCCGGCTGGTGGAGTCGTTCGGCCTGCGCCCGGACCTGCTCCTCGGCCACTCCGTCGGCGAGCTGGCCGCCGCGCACCTGGCCGGCGCGATGTCGCTGGACGACGCCTGCCGGCTGGTGAGCGCGCGAGGCCGGCTGATGCAGCAGCTGCCGCCCGGGGGCGCGATGGTCGCCCTGGAGGGCACCGAGGAGGACGTGCGGGCGCACCTGGGCGAGCGGGTAGCCCTCGCCGCGGTCAACGGGCCGCGCGCGGTCGTCGTCTCCGGCGACGAGGACGCGGTGCTGGCCCTCGCCGAAGGGTGGCCCGGGCGGACCCGGCGGCTGCGGGTCAGCCACGCGTTCCACTCCCACCGCATGGACGGCATGCTGGCCGAGTTCCGCAAGGTCGCCGAGGGCCTCGCCTACCACCCGCCCGCGATCCCCGTCGTGTCGAACGTGACAGGGCGGCCGGTCGAGGAGTTCTCCGCCGACTACTGGGTGCGCCAGGTGCGCGAGCCGGTCCGCTTCCTCGACGGGGTGCGGCACCTGCACGCCGAGGGCGCGCGGCTGCACCTGGAGCTGGGGCCGGACGCGGTGCTGTCGGCGCTCGGACGGGACTGCGTCGACGGCGCGGCGTTCCTGCCGGCGCTGCGGGCCGACCGGCCGGAGACGCGCACGCTGCTGACCGCCCTGGGGGAGCTCTTCCGCGCCGGGGTACCCGTCGACTGGACTCCGGCGGTGCGCGGCGGGCGGGCGGTGGAGCTGCCGACGTACGCCTTCCAGCGCAAGCGCTTCTGGCTCACCGCGGCGAGCCGCCCCGACGCCGCCGGGCTCGGCCTCGACGCCGCCGCCCACCCGCTGCTCGGCGCCGCGCTCGACAACGCGGCCCGCGACGAGGTGATGCTCACCGGGCGGCTCGGCCGGCGGGATCAGCCGTGGCTGGCCGACCACACCGTCGGCGGCACCACGCTGCTGCCCGCGACCGCGTTCGTGGAGCTGGCCCTGGCCGCGGGCCGCCGGACCGGGCTGGAGCGGATCGAGGAGCTCACCCTGGAGGCCCCGCTGGCCCTGCCGGCCCGCGGGGGCGTGCGGGTGCAGGTCACCGCCGGGCCGGACGGCATCGCCGTGTACTCCCGGACCGACGAGGCCACGGCCTGGACCCGGCACGCCACCGGCCGCCTCGGGCCGTGGGCCGAGCCTTCCGCCGGGTTGGCCGCGCAGTGGCCGCCGCCCGGCGCCGAGCCGGTGCCCGTCGAGGACCTCTACGACCGGATGGCGGACGGCGGCTTCGGCTACGGCCCGGCCTTCCGGGGGGTGCGGGCGGCCTGGCGGCACGGCGAGGACGTCTACGCCGAGGTCGCCCTGCCCGACGGGCTCGACGCGGCCGGCTTCGGCATCCACCCGGCCCTGCTCGACGCGGCCCTGCACCCGGTCGCCCTGCTCGGGTCCGGGCCGTCCCCGTTGCGGCTCCCCTTCGCCTGGACGGGTGTCGCGTGGTACCGCGGCGGCGCCACCGCCCTGCGGGTCCGGCTGTCCCCGCGCGGCGGGGAGTCCCTGAGCCTCGCCGTCGCCGACGAGACCGGCGCCCCGGTGCTGAGCGCCGAGTCCGTCCTGCTGCGGCCGGTCTCCCCCGAGCGGCTGGCCGCCGCGCGCGGCGACGCGATGTACGTCCTGAACTGGGTCGAGGCCCCCGCGTCGGGCCAGGCCGCCGACGTGACCGTGGTGCGGCCGGAGACCCCGCACGAGGCCCTGGCGCAGGCCCAGGCCTGGCTGGCCGACGACCGGGAGGGCCGGCTGGCCTTCGTGACCCGGGACGCGGAGACGGACATGGCCCAGGCCGCCGTCTGGGGGCTGATCCGCTCGGCCCAGTCGGAGCACCCGGGGCGGTTCGTCCTGGCCGATCTCGATGCGGACGTCCCCTTGCCCGACACCGACGAGCCGCAGTTCCGGCTGCGCGGCGGGCGTCTCCTGGTGCCCCGCCTGGCCGCGGCCGGACCTTCAGCAGGCTCGCCGCGCCCTTCAGCAGGCCCGTCGCACCCTTCATCAGGCCCGCCGCGCCTTTCAGCAGGTCCGTCGCACCCTTCAGCAGGTCCGTCGCAGCCGGACCCGGACGTGCCTTCAGCAGGTTCGGCGCGCCTGGACCCGGACGGGACGGTGCTGATCGTGGGTGGCACGGGCGCGCTGGGCACCCTGCTCGCCCGGCACCTGGTCGCCACGCACGGGATGCGGCACGTGCTGCTCGTCAGCCGCGGCGGCAAGGCCCCGGACCTCGGGCCCGAGGTCACCGCGGCCGCCTGCGACGCCGCCGACCGGGACGCGCTGGCCGCGCTGCTCGCCACGGTGCCGCCGGAGCACCCGCTCACCGCGGTCATCCACCTGGCCGCCGTGCTCGACGACGGGATCGTGACCGCGCTGACGCCCGAGCGCCTCGACGCGGTGCTGCGGCCGAAGGTCGAGGCCGCCCGGAACCTGCACGAGCTGACCCGCGACCTGCGGGCGTTCGTGCTGTACTCCTCCCTCGCCGGCACGGCCGGCAGCCCCGGGCAGGCGAGCTACGCGGCGGCCAACGCGGCGCTGGACGCCCTGGCCGCGCACCGGCACGCGCTCGGCCTCCCCGCCACCGCGCTGGCCTGGGGCGCCTGGGCAAGCGGGGGCCTCGCCGCCGAGCTCAGCAACGCCGACCGGGCCCGGCTGCGCCGCGGCGGGCTCGTACCGCTGGCCCGCGAGGAGGGTCTCGCGCTCTTCGACGCGGCGCTGGCCGACCCGCGCCCGGTGCTCGTCCCGGCCCGGCTGGAACTCGCCGCCCTGCGGGCCCAGGCCGACGCCGGGACGCTCAACCCGGTGCTGCGCGGCCTGGTCCGGCCCGGCCGCCGCCCGGCCGCCGAGGGCCCGAGCCTGGCCCGGCGCCTCGCCGGGCTGTCCGGGCCGGAGGCCGACCGGCTGGTCGCCGACCTCATCCGCGGGCACGTGGCCGTGGTGCTCGGCCACGCCGGCGCGGGCGCGGTCGACCCCGAGCGGCCGTTCACCGAGCTGGGCATGGACTCCCTCGCCGCGGTCGAGCTGCGCGACCGGCTCACGGCCGCGACCGGGCTGCGGCTGCCGGCCACCCTGGTCTTCGACTACCCGACGCCGGCCGCGCTGGCCGGCTACGTGCGCGAGCACGTCGCCGCCGAGGCGCCCGGCGGCACGGCCGAGCTGATGGCCGAGCTGGACCGGCTGGAGGCCGCGCTGGCGAGGGCGAGCGTGGCCAACGGCGGGCGGGCCGAGGTCGGGCGGCGCCTGCGGGCCGTGCTGGCCGCCTGGGACGAGCCGGGCGCCACCGGACAGGACGACGCCGAAGGGCAGGACGACGTCGAGGCGCGCATCCAGGAGTCCAGCGCCGACGAGATCTTCGCCTTCATCGACCAGCAGCTGGGCCGCGGCGGGGAGGGGACCGGATGAGCCTCGCCCGCAGCGTTCGACACCAGCACCGCAGCGATCGACACCAGGACCGCGGGGAGGGGACCCGATGAGCGAGGAGAAGCTGACCGAGTACCTGAAGTGGGTCACCACCGACCTGCACAAGACCCGCCGCCGCCTGCAGGAGGTGCAGGACGAGGCCCGGGAGCCGATCGCCATCGTCGGCATGGCCTGCCGCTACCCGGGCGGGGTCGCCACCCCCGAGCAGCTGTGGGACCTCGTCGCGGCCGGCACCGACGCGGTCACCGGCTTCCCGCAGCGGCGCGGCTGGAACGCCGAGGCCCTCTACGACCCCGACCCCGAGCGGCTCGGCGCCACCTACTGCCGCGAGGGCGGCTTCCTGCACGACGCCGACGAGTTCGACGCCGGCTTCTTCGGGATGAGCCCGCGCGAGGCCCTCGCCACCGACCCGCAGCAGCGGATCCTGCTGGAGATCGCCTGGGAGGCGGTGGAGCGGGCCGGCATCGACCCGCTGAGCCTGCGCGGCAGCCCGACCGGGGTGTTCGCCGGGCTGATGTACACCGACTACGCCGCCCGCCTGCGGCACATCCCCGAGGAGCTGGAGGGCTTCCTGGGCAGCGGCAGCGCCGGCAGCGTGGCCTCCGGGCGGGTCGCCTACGCGCTCGGCCTGGAAGGCCCGGTGCTGACCGTGGACACCGCCTGTTCGTCGTCGCTCGTCGCGCTGCACCAGGCGGCCCAGGCGCTGCGCCGCGGCGAGTGCTCGCTCGCGCTGGCCGGCGGCGTCACGGTGCTGTCCACCCCGGCGGTGTTCATCGAGTTCAGCCGCCAGCGCGGGCTGGCCCCCGACGGGCGCTGCAAGTCCTTCGCCGCCGCCGCGGACGGCACCGGCTGGGCCGAGGGGGCCGGCATGGTGCTCGTCGAGCGGCTCCGCGACGCCAGGCGGCTCGGCCACCCGGTGCTCGCCGTCATCCGCGGCTCGGCGGTCAACTCCGACGGCGCCTCCAACGGCCTGACGGCCCCCAACGGCCCCTCCCAACAAAGGGTCATCCGCGCCGCCCTGGACACCGCCGGCCTCCAACCGTCCGACATCGACGCCGTCGAAGCCCACGGCACCGGCACCACCCTCGGCGACCCCATCGAGGCCCAGGCCCTCCTGGCCACCTACGGCCAACGCCCGAGCAGCAGTCCCCTATGGCTCGGCTCACTCAAATCCAACCTCGGCCACACCCAGGCCGCGGCCGGCATCGGCGGCGTCATCAAGATGGTCATGGCGCTGCGCCACGAAAGCCTGCCGAAGACGCTGCACGTCGACGCGCCCACCCCGCACGTCGACTGGGCCGCCGGCGACGTGCGGCTGCTCACCGAGGCCGTGCCGTGGCCGGCCGGCGAGCGGGTCCGGCGGGCCGGCGTCTCCTCGTTCGGCATCAGCGGCACCAACGCCCACCTCGTCCTGGAGGAGGCCCCGCCGGTGTCCGAGCCGTCGGAGCCGCCCGCGGACGCGGGGCCGCCGGTGCTGGCGTGGGTGCTCTCGGCCCGCGACGTTGGCGCGCTGCGCGAGCAGGCGGCCCGGCTGGACGCGGCGCTGGCCGGCGAGGATCCGGGCGGCGTCGCGCACGCGCTGGTCACCACCCGCTCCGCGTTCGACCACCGGGCGGTGGTCCTCGGCGACGGCCGCGACGGGCTGCGGGCCGGGCTGCGGGCGCTGTCCCGCGGCGAGCCGTCGCCCGACGTCGTGCAGGGAAGCGTCCAGCGGGGCGGGCTGACCGCGTTCCTGTTCACCGGCCAGGGCAGCCAGCGGCCGGACATGGGCCGCCGGCTGGCCGCCGCCCATCCCGCGTTCGCCGATGCCCTCGACGAGGCGCTGGCCCTCCTCGACCCGCGGGTGCGGGAGGCGATGGCCACGGAGGCGGTACACCGGACCGAGTTCGCGCAGCCGGCCCTCTTCGCCGTCGAGGTCGCCCTGTTCCGGCTGCTGACCGGCTGGGGGCTGCGGCCCGACCTGCTCATCGGGCACTCCGTCGGCGAGCTGGCGGCCGCCTGCGCCGCCGGGGTGCTGTCGCTGCCGGACGCGTGCGCCCTGGTGACCGCCCGGGGGCGGCTCATGCAGGGGGTACGGCGCGAGGGGGCGATGGTGTCGATCCGGGCCGCCGAGGACGAGGTCGCCGAGAGCCTGGCCCCGTTCGCGGACCGGGTCGGGATCGCGGCCGTCAACGGGCCGGAGTCGACCGTCGTGTCCGGGGACGCCGACGCCGTCGCCGAGGTGGCGGCGCTGTGGTCGGGCCGGGGGCGGCGGGCGCGGCGGCTGAGGGTCAGCCACGCGTTCCACTCGCCGCACATGGACGAGGTCCTTGACGAGTTCCGGCGGGTCGCGGGCGGGTTGACGTACCACTCCCCGGAAATCCCGATCGTGGCCAACCTGAGCGGGCGGCCCGGCCGGCCCGACGACCCGGAGGCGTGGGTCCGGCACATCCGCGGCACGGTCCGGTTCCACGACGGGATGCGCTTCCTCGCCGGGCAGGGGGTCACGCGGTACGTCGAACTCGGCCCCGACGGCGTGCTGTGCGCGATGGGCCGCGACTGCCTCGCCGGGACCGGCGGCGGAACGGCCCTGCTGGTGCCGGCGCTGCGGGCCGACCGCCCCGAGCCCGTCGCGGTGCTCGCCGCCGTCGCGCAGGCGCACGCACACGGCGCCGCGGTCGACTGGCCCGCGGTCCTCGGCGGCGGCCCGCGCCGGCCGGTCCCCCTGCCCACGTACCCGTTCCAGCACCGCCGCTACTGGCTGGAGGATCCCGGACCCGCGGACGACGACGCCTCCCTCTGGGACGCCGTCGAGCAGGGCGACCTGCCCGCCGTCGGCGCGTTGCTGGACCTCACCGGCGAGCCCGGGCTGGAGGGGCTCGTGCGGGCCCTGGCCGGCTGGCGGCGGCAGCGACGCTGGTTCCACCGGATCGACTGGGTGCCGGCCACCGTGCCGGCCGGCGCGGCGCTCACGGGCGCGTGGCTGGTGCTGGCGGGCGAGGACGACCGCGAGGACGCCGAGACGCTGCGCCGGGTCCTGGCCGGGCGCGGGGCCGGCGGGGCCGGGAAGCCGGCGGGGGCGATCGTGCTGCTGCCGCGCGGCGAGGGGCTCGCGCCCGGACGGGCCGCCACCGGGGCCGCGCTGGCGGCCGCGCTGGACGCGCTGGAGCGCCACGACGGGGTGCCGCTGTGGCTGTGCACCCGCGGCGCGGTCGCGACCGGGCCCGCCGACCCGCCCGCCGGGCCGGTCCAGGCCCAGGCATGGGGGCTCGGCCGCGTGGGCCTGGCCGACCTTCCCCCCACCTTGGACACTGTTGCTGCCGAGCGGCTCGCCGATGCGGTGGCCGCGGGCGAGGACCGCATCGCGATCCGGGGCGGGGCGGCGCTCGTGCGGCGGCTGCTGCCCGCGGCGGGCGGCGAAGCGACCTGGCGGCCGAAGGGCACCGCGCTCGTCGTCGGCGAGGGCGTCCTGGCCGACGCGGCCGCGGCCTGGCTGGCCGGCAACGGCGCCGAGGAGGTCATCCGCGGCCTCGAGCCCGGTTCCCCGTCCGTGATCGTGCTGGCCGCCAAGGCCGCCTCCCCGCCGGGCACCGAAGCCGCCTCCCCGCCGGCCACCGAGGCCGCCTTCCCTTCGGTGATCGTGCTGGCCGCCGAGGCCGGCGGGGAGGCCGGCGCGCCCGACGCCGAGCGGATCGAGGCCGGCCTGGCCGAGATGGCGACGCGGGCTGAGGCCGTCCGGGAGCTGGTGCGCGAGCTGCGGGTCCCGCTCATCGTGCTGTCCTCGGCGGCCGGGGTCGTGCCCGCGCCCGGGCTCGCCAACGTCGGACCGGCCCACGCCTACCTCGACGCGTTCGCGCGCCGGATGCGGGCTGAGGGGCACGCGGTGACCTCGGCGGCGGGCGGCCCATGGCTCGGCGAGGCGACCCCCGTGGCGACGCGGCTGGTCGAGCACGGGCTGCGGCCGGTCGACCCGCGGCCGGCCATCGCCGGACTGGCCCGGCACGAGGTCCCGCTGTTCGTGGCCGACCTCGAGCGCGAGGCGCCGCGCGACGCGGCAGGGGACGCCGGGGCGGACTCGGCCTGGAGGGACCGGTTCGCCGCGGCCGCGCCCGGGGACCGCGAGGGGCTGCTGCTGGAGCTGATCCTGCGCCACTCGGCGGCCGCGCTCGGGCACGCCGACCCGGCCGCGATCGACCCCGGGCGCAACTTCATGGAGCTGGGCTTCACGTCGTACGTGGCGCTGGAGCTCTACAACCGGATGGCCGCGGCGACCGGCCGGGACGACATCCCGCCGTCGGCGATCTACGACCAGCCCACGCCGTCGGCGTTGGCGCGATACCTGAAGGAGAAGACCGATGAGTGACCCAGTCGTCATCGCCGGGGGTGGGCCAGCGGGGATGCTGCTGGCCTGTGAGCTCGGGCTCGCCGGGGTGGACACGGTCGTGCTGGAGCGCGACACGGAGATCTGCACCGACGAGACGTCGAAGGCGCACGCGCTGCACGCGCGGGCGGTCGAGGCGCTGGACCTGCGCGGGCTCATGGAGGAGATCCGCAAGGAGAAGTACCCGATCTGGCCGATGATCCACTACGCCAACTTCTGGCTCGACCTCAGCGAGCTCCTCGACGAGGAGTACTCGCTGCTCGCCCCGCAGGCCAAGACCCAGCGGGTGCTCGAGGACCGGGCGCTCGAGCTGGGCGTCGACGTGCGGCGCGGGCACCGGCTCGTCGGGCTCGCGCAGGACGAGGACGGGGTGACGGTCACGGTGCGGGGCGGCGACGGGGAGTACACCCTGCGCGGCGCCTATCTCGTGGGCTGCGACGGCGCGCACAGCACCGTGCGGGAGCTGGCCGGCTTCTCCGCCCCGGCCGCCGGCATGAGCTGGTACGCGGTCTTCGCCGACTTCGACGCGTTCGAGACCGAGTTCGAGTCGCCGACCTATCCGGAGGGGATCGTCGCCGTGGTACCGCACCCCAGCGGCCCGGTCCGGATGATGACGATGGAGTTCGGGGCCGAGGCGCCGGGCGACGACGTCCCGGTGACGGTCGAGGAGCTGCGGGCCCGGGCCGCGCACATCACCGGGCGGGAGTTCGACACGCCGCAGCCGCGCTGGATCGGCCGGGCGGGCAACGTCACCCGGCTGGCCGAGCGCTACCGCGCCGGGCGCGTCCTGCTGGCCGGCGACGCCGCCCACGTGCACTACTTCGGGGCCGGGCACGGGCTCAACACCAGCATGCAGGACGCGATGAACCTGGGCTGGAAGCTCGCCGGGGTGGTGCGGGGCTGGGCGCCCGGGCACCTGCTGGACACCTACCACAAGGAGCGGCACCCGGTCGGCGAGCGGGCCTGCGTCAGCTCGCAGGCGCAGCTGGCGTTGCAGTACCCGCCGGACCGGGTCGAGCCGCTGCGGGAGATCTTCGGCGAGCTGGTGAAGTTCCCGGACGTCAACAAGTACCTGGTGCGGGTGGTGACCGACGTGGCGTACCCGTTCAAGTACCCCGGGCGGCGCCGGGCCGACGCACACCCGCTGCAGGGCCGGCCGGTCCCCCACGTGCGCGTCGAGACCGCCGCCGGCCCGGTCGAGGTGGCCTCGACCCTGCACAACGGGCACGGGGTCGTGCTGGACCTCACCGGCGGGAAGGCCCCCTTCGGCGACCTCTCGGGCTGGGCCGGCCGCGTGGACGTCGTCACCGCCGAGCCCTCGGACGAGCTCGGCGCCGCCGTCGTCCTCGTCCGCCCGGACGGCTTCGTCGCCTGGGCGGACGCGACGGGTGACGACGCCGAGGGACTCCGCCTCGCCCTCACGCATTGGTTCGGTACCGCTGAGGAGGAGATCGCATGAAAAGTCCGCAGCGTTGCGGATGGGCCGCGAACAATGGACGCGGCGTCGGCTCGGGCCGGCGCCGCAGCGTTACGGAGGTGACGGTATGAGCGTCGACGGAAACTGGGACCTGGAAATCGACAGCCCCCGGGGCAAGCAGCACGTACAGCTGGCGGTGACGGCCGAGGGCGGCCGCCTGACCGGCACGATGAGCAACTCCCAGGCCGACATCAGCACGGACCTGCTCGACGGCACCATCGACGGCGACGAGCTGGCCTGGAAGGTCAAGATGAAGATGTTCCCGGTGACCCTGAGCTTCCAGATGACCCTCGACGAGGACACCATGGAGGGCAAGGTCAAGGCGGGCATGTTCGGCAAGTTCGACGCCTCCGGCCAGCGCCAATAAGCCTGGCTTTAGGCGACGCTCCGACAATCGGGGCATGACCACGCCGAGCGTCTATCTCCGATCGATCGGCACCGCCCTGCCCGGGCCGCCCGTCGACAACGCCGCCCTGGCCGCCCGCTTCGGCCTCAACCGGCTGTGGGAGCAGTGGGTCGACACGTTCGTGGGCACGAAGGCCCGGCACCTCGCCGTCGACCTCGCGACCGGCGAGGTCCGCTACCGGCTGGCGGACCTCGCCGAGACCGCGGGCCGCCGGGCCCTGGCCAACGCCGGGCTCACCGCGGCCGACGTGGACCTCGTGGTCATGGGCACCGCGATGCCCGACGCGCTGATGCCGGCGACGGTGAACGTGGTCGCCGACCGGCTCGGCATCGACCAGGTCCCGGCCTACCAGCTGCAGTCCGGCTGCACCGGCGCGTTCCAGGCCCTCGACGTGGCCCACCAGATGCTGCTGACCGGCCGGCACCACACCGCGCTGGTGCTCGGCGGCGACGTGTGCGCCAAGCACTTCGACATGACCCGCAACCCGGCCGACCTGCCGCCCGGCGAGCAGGTCAACGGGGTGCTGTTCGGCGACGGGGCCGGGGCCGTGGTGCTCAGCTCCCGGGCGGCCCCGGGCGCCGCGCGGGTCCGCCACGTCTTCGTCCGGCTCACCGGACTGGGCCGCGCCCCGGGCCAGACCCTCGAGTGGTACGGCATGGCCGAGCGCGACTCGCCGAAGCCGCCCGCCGTCGAGGACTACAAGGCGATCGAGGAGTCGGTACCGCGGATGGCCGCCGAGATCCTCGACGAGGTCCTCGACGAACTCGGCTGGAAGCGGGCCGACCTGGACTTCGTGCTGCCGCCGCAGCTGTCCGGCCGGATGACGGCCCGCATCGCCGAGGTCCTCGGCGTCCCGGACGCGGTGGAGGTCAGCTGCGTCGCCGAGACCGGCAACAACGGCAACGCGCTGCCCTTCCTGCAGCTCGAGCGGGCCCTCCCTCAGCTGTCCTACGGCGACCGCGCGGTGGCGATCGCCGTGGAGTCGAGCAAGTGGATCAAGGCGGGGCTCGCCCTCGAGGTTGTCTAGTTGATCTCGGGCGCGTGCCACGCCCACACCCGTTGCGCCGAGCGCTGGGCGAGCGACTGCGGGGTGAGCCGGAGCAGGAACGTGGTCAGCGCGTAGGCCATGCCGGCGGTCGACATGGTGATGTCGCACTTGCGCCGGGCCTCGCGCTGGATCTTGTGGGTCCGCGGCAGGCGGCGCGCGTCGTAGGCGGCCAGCGCCGCGTCCAGGTCGCCCGCCCCGCCGACCGCGGCCGCGAGCTCGACCGCGTCCTCGATCGCCTGGCAGGCCCCCTGCCCGAGGTCCGGGGCCATCGCGTGGGCGGCGTCCCCGAGCAGCACGACCCGTCCGTTGACGTAGGTCGGCAGCGGGTCGAGGTCGTGGATGTCGTGGCGCAGCACGTGGTCCGCGCGGGTGGCGAGGAGCACCTTCGGGATCGGGTCGTGCCAGTCCGCGGTGCGCTCCCGCACCACGGCGTGCTCGCTGGGCGACGGCCGGGACGGCTGCTCGGCGCGGGTCCCGAGCGCCCAGTAGAGGCGGTCGCCGCGCAGCGGGTGGATCAGGAAGTAGCAGCCGCGGCCGACGGTGACGCTGCCCTCGATCGGGCCGGTGGAGCCGGGCTCGGTGACGCCGCGCCAGACCGTGCAGTGGCGGAAGGGCGGCTCCGGGGCGCCGGGCCAGCCCTGCCGGCGCAGGACGCTGTGCACGCCGTCGGCGCCGACGATGAGGTCGGCGGCCAGGCTTCCGCCCTTGTAGTGCACCTCGGCGCCGTCCACCCCGATCACTTCCGCGTCCAGGCGGACCACCTCGGGCGGCAGCGCGGACTGGAGCGCCTCGTGCAGGTCGGCCCGGTGCAGCGCGGCGACCGTGGTGTCCTTGCCGGGGCGGTAGCGCATGAGGTACCGGCCGTCGGGGGTGCGCAGGTTGGCCGTGGCGCCCGATGGGTGGGTGAGGGACCGGATCCGCTCGCCGACGCCGAGCGCGTCGAGGGCCTCGAGGGCGTTCGGCGCCAGGGACAGGCCGGAGCCCACCTCGCCCAGCACCTTCTCGCGCTCGAGAACCGTCACCGACCAGCCGGCCAGGCGGAGGCCGATGGCGGCGGCGAGCCCGCCGATGCCGCCACCGACCACCACCGCTTGCCGTCGCATCAGCTGACATCCCGGCGCCGGAAGCCGACGAGGCCGGCCGCGGCGAGGACGATCGCGATGACCACCAGGACGGTTACCGGCAGCGCCTGGAACTCGCCGCCCGGCAGCCGGGGCAGGTGGGTGAACGGGGAGATGTCGCGCACGCCCTGGCTCAGGTCCAGCGCCGAGCCGAACTGGCCGAACAGCAGGGCCAGGCCGACCCCGGCCCAGCTCACCGCGACCAGCCGCGGCGCGAGGCCGAACAGCGCCACGGCGATGCCGGCGAGCACCCAGACCGCGGGCAGCTGGACCAGCGCGGCGCCGAGGATCCGGCCGGCCTGACCGCCGACATCACCGACCCGCGCGCCGTGCACCAGGCCCATGGTCAGGCCGGCCGCGGCCAGCGGCACGGCCGCGCCGATGAACGCGAAGGCCAGGTGGCCGGCCATCCAGCCGCCGCGGGTGACCGACCCGGCGAGCAGCGGCTCGATCCGGTGGTCGTTCTCCTCGGCGCGCAGCCGCAGCGCGGAGGAGACCGCGTAGGCGGCGGCCGCCAGCCCGAGCAGGGCGATCATCGCGGCCAGGAACGCGTCCACGAGCGCCGTGCGGCCACCCATCTTCTCCAGGGCTTCCTGCACCTTGGCGCTGCCGTTGACCACCTTGCCGACGTCCTTGGCGGCGCTGCCGATGACGACGCCGACCACCGCGAAGCCGAACGTCCAGCCCAGCAGCGAGCCCCGCTGCAGGCGCCAGGCCAGGGCGAAGGTGCCCATCCGCTCGCCCGTGGCCGAGCCCGGCCGGTCGGCGAGCAGGCCCGCGCCCATGTCCCGGCGGGCCGAGAGCGTCCAGGCGACCAGGGCGAGGACCACCGCGGCGGCGAGCATGACCAGCAGCACCCACCAGCGCTCGGTGGCGAACGGGCGCAGCTGCTGGCCCCAGCCGATCGGGGAGATCCAGCTGAGCCAGTGCGCGCCGCCGTCGCCGGAGGCGTCGCCGAGGCCGCGGAGGATGAAGAACCCGCCGAGCAGTGCGATGGAGATGCCGTTCGCGCTGCGCGAGGAGGTGGTGAGCTGGGCGACGACGGCGGCGATCGCGGCGAAGACCAGGCCGCAGAGGGCCAGGCCGAGGCCGAGGGCGAGCGCGCCGGTCGGGTCCTGGTCGCGGGCCTTCAGGCCGAGCGTGCAGACCAGCGCGATCAGCAGGTCGGCGATGACCGCTATCACGAACGCGGCGGCCAGCGGCGCCTGCCGCCCCACCGCACCGGCGCCGAGCAGCTCCCGGCGGCCGGCCTGCTCCTCGGCCCGGGTGTGCCGGATGATGAGCAGGATGTTCATGAGGCCGGTCAGCGTGGCCCCGATCGCGCCGATGCGCATGGCGGTGAGGCCGCCGATGGTGTCCGGCGAGAAGGCGTGGCCGTAGAGCGCGGCGGTCGCCGGGTTGGACTCCAGGCCGGACGCGTAGTCGATGCGGGACTGGACCGTCGGGTACAGCTTGGTGAGGCTGCCGGCGAGCGCGCTCGGTATCCCGCCGAGGATGAGGACCCAGAGGGGCAGGCTGATCCGGTCCCGCCGCAGCGCCAGGCGGACCAGGGGCCAGGTGCCGACGTAGTTCACGAGCGCACCGCCTGCTTCGACTCCGGGCGGTCCTGCGCGGTGCTGTAGTAGCGCAGGAACAGCTCCTCGAGCGTGGGCGCGGTGCTGCTGAGGCTGCGCAGCCCGGCGGCGGCGAGGCGGCCGACCGCGTCGGAGAGCTTGCCGTTGTCCGCCTGGAAGCGCACCGTGTTGCCCTCGACCGTGACGTCGTGCACGCCGGGCAGCGCGCCCAGCCCGTCCGGCACCGCGTCGACCTCGGCCACGACCGTGGTCCGCCCGAGGTGGCGCAGGCTGGACAGCGCGCCGCTCTCGACGGTCCGCCCGGAGCGGATGATGGTCACCTGCTCGCAGAGCGCCTCGACCTCGCTGAGGATGTGGCTGGACAGCAGCACCGTGCGGCCCTCGGCGGCGACCTCGGCGACGCACTGCCGGAAGACCTCCTCCATGAGCGGGTCCAGGCCGGACGTCGGCTCGTCGAGGATCAACACCTCGGCCTTGGAGGCGAAGGCGGCGACCAGGGCGACCTTCTGCCGGTTGCCCTTGGAGTAGGTGCGGGCCTTCTTGGTCGGGTCGAGCTCGTAGCGCTCCAGCAGCGCCTTGCGCCGGTCGGGGTCGAGCCCGCTGCCGAGCCGGCCGAGCAGGTCGATGACCTCGCCGCCGGTCAGCTGCGGCCAGAGCGTCACGTCGCCCGGCACGTACGCAATGCGCCGGTGCAGCTCGGTGGCGTCCTTCCACGGATCGCCGCCGAGCAGGGAGACCGAGCCACCGTCGGCGCGCAACAGCCCGAGCAGGACCCGGATGGTGGTGGACTTGCCGGCCCCGTTGGGGCCGAGGAAGCCATGGACCTGTCCCGCCTCGACGTTGAGGTTGAGTCCGTCCAGCGCCCGAGTTCGGCCGAACGACTTGATCAGGCCCTGCGCCGCGACCATCGTTGTCATAGTTCGGAAGGTACACTAGATTCACGAGATAGTGAAACTTAGATACCTCCAAAAGCGTGTAAACTCGACCGATCCTCAGAAGGGACTGGGCGGAGGAGCAGGTGAGCTCAGACGTGAGCCAGACGTCCGCGGACGCCGCGGCACGTGACGAGACCGCGGTCTCGCGCTTCGTCGAGCGGTTCGCCTCCACCCTGGCCCAGGCGGGCTTCCCGCCGATGGCGGCCCGGGTGTTCGTCGCCCTGCTCGCCGCCGACTCCGGGAGCCTGACGTCCGCCGAGCTCTCCGAGCAGCTACGGATCAGCTCGGCCGCCGTGTCCGGGGCGGTGCGGTTCCTCATCCAGGTGAACGTGGTGCTCCGCGAGCGGGAGCCCGGCTCGCGCCGGGACGTGTACCGCGTCTACGAGCACGTCTGGCAAGAGGTCCTGACCCGCCGGATGCAGATCCTCGACTTCTGGAACGAGAGCCTGCGGGCCGGCATCGACGCCGTGGGGGCGGCCACGCCCGCGGGGCGGCGCCTGTCGGAGACCCTCGACTTCTTCGTCTTCCTGGACCAGGAGGTCCCCGACATGATCGCCCGCTGGCGCGAGCGCCAGTCCCGAGGCGCCGCGAGCTGAACGCGGGTTAACCGACGCGGTGTGGCTGGCCAAACTGACCGAGAAGGGGCCGCTGCGACCCTCGGCCCGCCGCGGCACCACCCACGAGCAGCCCCGACGACCACGACGGTCCCTCGGCGAAGCCGCCGCCGCAGCCGCCAGAACCAGCACCTTCCTCGGCGAATGCTACCGACGCATCGCCAAACGGCCAGCACACCCAAACGGCGCGCTCATCTTCGCGGCTTACGCCCGATCACGAAGACCGGACGTAAACCGCGAAGCCGAATTGGGCCGGCTCACCCAACGGCGCGCCCGACCAACGAGGAGCGGACGTAGGCCGCGGAGCTGGGTCAGGCCGGCTCGCCCACCCGGAGGACGGCGCGCTCGTCGTCGGACAGCGGCGGGGCGCTCAGGGCCGGGCGCCCCTTGGCCCGCCGCAGCGCCGTGACGACCTGCGGCGACTCCAGGCTGCTGATCGGCTCCGAGAGCGTGGTCACCTTGGTCGCGGCCGCGCTCACCGCCGGGTCGCGCAGCGCCGTCGCGCCGATCAGGTCGGAGAAGCTGCGGCGCTGGGCCAGCACGCTCGGGGAGAGCCGCGGGTCGTTCACCTCGGCCCGGCAGTTCGGGTAGCACAGGTCCTGGGACGCGGCCAGCAGCCAGGCGTCGTCGGCCCGGGCGCCCACCGCCCGCTGGATGCGCCCGGCGGCGCCGCCGGTCAGGCCCGCCTCGGCCAGGCCCTCGTCCAGCGCGGCGGCGCTGTGTGCGGCCACGCTCATGCCGTGACCGTAGACCGGGTTGAACGCGGCCACCGCGTCGCCCAGGGCGACCAGGCCCTCCGGCCAGGCGGGCAGGCGTTCGTAGTACAGCCTGCGGTTGGCGCTGCTGCGCGAGCCCTGCACCGCCGTCAGCGGCTCGGCCACGGCGATCAGGTCGGCGATGAGCGGGTCGCGCATGCTGCGGGCGAACTCGGCGAAGCCGTCCTCGTCGGTCGGGGGCTCAGCGCCGCGCGTGCCCGAGAGAGTGACGATCCAGCGGCCGCCCTCGATCGGGGCGAGGGAGGCGTTGCGGCCCGGGCGCGGGACGCGGTGGTCGGCCAGGACGTTCACCAGGGGGAAGGCCCGGGCGCCGTCCGGGGCGCGGAAGATGCGGGTGGCGTAGGCGATACCCGCGTCGACCGTGTCCTGCTCGACCGGGGGCAGGCCCAGCGCGGCCAGCCAGCGCTTCAGCTGGGAGCCGCGGCCGGTGGCGTCGACGACCAGGTCGGCCCCGAGGTCCGTCGTCTCGCCGGTCTCGACCCCGCGCACGCGCACACCGGCGATCCGGTTCGCGTCGCCCAGCGGGCCCAGGGCCTCGGTGGACGGCATCGTGGCGACGTTCGGGTGGTGGCGCAGCACCTCGTCGCGCACCACCCAGTCGAGCATGGGGCGGCCGGCGCTGATGATGAACTGGGTCTGCGGGAAGCGGTGCTGCCAGCCGTACGCCGTCAGCCACACCACCTGCTCCGGCACCCCGACCCGGTGGGCGCCCTCGGCCAGCAGACGGTCGGTGACGCCGGGCAGCAGCCGCTCGATGACCCGCGCACCGCCGGACATCAGCAGATGCGCGTGGCGGGCCTGGGGCACGCCCTTGCGAAACTCCGGGCCGTCCGGCAGCTTGTCGCGGTCGACGACGGTCACGGCGTCGACGCGGCGGGCCAGGACCGAGGCCGCCAGCATGCCGGCGAGGCCGCCGCCCAGGACTACGGCGTGGGTTGTCACTGCGCTCCTCTCCAGGGCCGCGGGCGTGGGCGGGCCGATCGGGCCGCCCACGCCCGGGAGGCGGGTTACAGGTTCTCGGCCAGCGCCTTGATCGCGTCGAGGTGCGAGTTGCTCTCCTCCAGGCCCAGGCGGGTCTTGTCGCCCTCGGGGGCCAGCGTGAAGCGGATCAGCCGCGAGTTGGCGTCGGTCGGCTCCTCGTCGGTGACCTTGCTGATGACGCGGTACGAGAAGACGCGCAGCGGCTCGACCTCGATGATCCGCGCGTAGAGCTCCGAGCCCTGCTTGAACTTGAAGGTCATCAGGCCGCCGGGGGCGAGCTTGTCGATGTCGTGCTCGGCCTCGCCGAACCACTTGGCGATCAGGTTGACGTCGGTGAGGACCGACCAGACGTTCTCGACCGGGGCCTCGACGATGATGTCGCGTGCGTCGCTCATTGCTTTCCTCCCGCTGATTCGAGCCATTTCTCGACTACCGATGCAGTGTACTTTACATTTTCGTCCATCAATATACTGAAGTGATTTCCGGGCACCTCCACGGCGTCGTCGGGAATCGTCGTGCCGCCCGGGCCGAGGGACTCGGCGGCGCGCACGGACAGGGTCGGCACCGCCGGCGGCGGGGCACCCAGGTCGAGGTTGAAGTAGCGGGCCCGGGCGGTGACCCAGGCGTCGTCGCCGTCCGCTCCGCCCTGCTCGATCAGCACCTTGTGCAGGGCGGCCAGCCAGTCCTGGTCGTGCCCGCCAGCCGGGCCGTCCCACGCCGGGGTGTCCAGCAGCACCACCCCGGCGGGGTCGAGGCGGCGGGCCGCCAGGCGGGCCAGGTACCCGCCGGAGGAATGGCCCACGAGGACCGCCTCGGACGGGTCGAAATCCCGCCGTACCGCATCCGCCAAAATGCCGCCGAGGGCCTCGGCGTCCCGCGGGAGTGGCTCGCCCGCGGAAAAGCCGGGCAGCTGCACGACGGAGACATCGCGGACGCCGGAGAATTGCGCGGCGAAGCGGGTGTAATGGTGCGCCGACGGTTTCCACACGAACGACGGGAAGCACAGCAGCACGGGCCGGGACGGGCCCTTGGCCAGGCGGACCCAGCGCGGGTGGACGGGCGCCTCGGCGGCGGTGCGGAACTGCGGGCGGAACTCGGCCAGCCGGGTGGACAGCTCGTGCGCCTCGGCGAACCGGCCCGCGCGGCAGGCCTCCACGAACATCGCGCCGAGCGTCCCGCCCCCGGTTTCGGCCACCGCTGCGCCCGAGTGTTCGAGGTGGGCGGCCAGTGCCCGTACCGTCGGATGGTCGAATATCAAGGTCGGCGGCAGCTCGGCCCCCGTCGCCGACCGGAGGCGCCGGCCCAGCTCGACGGCGGCGAGGGAGTCGAAGCCCAGCTCCAGGAACTCGCGGTCGGGGTCGACCTCGCCGGCCGAACCGTACTCGAGCACCCCGGCGACCTGGGCCCGCACGAACGCGAACAGATCGGCCGGGGCCTCGGCCTCGATCTCGGCCACCGGCTCGGGCAGCGGGACGGACCCCGCGAAAGAGGCCGACAGCCAGTACCGGCGGCGCTGGAAGGGATACGTCGGCAGGTCGACCGGCGCGGGGTCGTGGCCGGCGAAGAGCTCCCTCCAGGCGACCGGCGCGCCGGCGGCCCACAACCGGCCGGCGGCGCCGAGCGCGGTGCCCGCCTCCGGGCGCTCGGCCCGCTGCGCCGCCACGACCACGGCCTCGCCGTCCCCGGCCAGGCAGCGCTCGGCCATCGAGGCCAGCGCCGCGGACGGCCCGACCTCCAGGAACGCGTCCGCGCCCCCGGAGCGCAGCGCGGCCACGGCGTCGGCGAAGCGCACCGGCCGGCGCACCTGGCGCACCCAGTATTCGGCGGTGCCCAGCTCGGCCGCGCCGACCGGCCGCCCGCTGGACCCGCTGACCAGCCGCAGCGCCGGCTCCCGCACCGCGATCCCCGCGGCCGCCTCGGCGAACTCGGCGAGCATCGGCTCCATCAGCGGCGAGTGGAAGGCGTGGGAAACGGTCAGCCGGCGGGTCTTGCGGCCCGCGTCGGCGAAGCCCCGGGCCACCTCCAGGACGGCGGCCTCCTCCCCCGACACCACGACCGAGTCGGGCGCGTTGAGCGCGGCGATGCCGGCCCGGTCCTCGCGGCCCTCCAGCGCGGCGAGCACCTCGGCCTCGGTGGCGTGCACGGCGACCATCGCGCCGCCCTCGGGCAGCGCCTGCATGAGCCGCCCCCGGGCGGAGACCAGCGCGGCCGCGTCGGGCAGGGACAGCGCCCCGGCCACGTGGGCGGCGGCGATCTCGCCGACCGAGTGCCCGGCCACCGCCTCGAACCGCAGGCCCCACGCGGTCAGCAGCCGGAACAGGGCGACCTCGACGGCGAAGAGGGCCGGCTGCGCGAACTCGGTCCGGTGCACCGCCTCCGTGGCCATCGCCTCCCGCACCCCCGGGTCGAGGAGGGCCAGCACCTCGTCGAACGCCTCGGCGAAGAGGGGGAACGCGGCGTACAGCTCACGGCCCATGCCCGGCCGCTGGGCGCCCTGGCCGGAGAACAGCGCGGCCAGCCGCCGTCCCTTTCCGGCCACGCCGGCGACGAGCCCGGGCCCGCGCAGTGCGGCCTCCAAGGCCTCGGCGTCGGCGGCCACGACGGCGGCCCGGTGCTCGAAGGCCGGGCGGGTGGCCACCAGCGCGTGGCCGAGGTCCGTGAGGTCCACCCCGGCGGCGACGCGGTCGGCCAGGCGCCCGGCCAGGGCGCGCAGGGCCGGCTCGGTCCGGGCGGAGAGCACGAACGGCAGCGGCCGGGCCGCCGGGGCCGCCGGGCGCGGCGAGGGCTGGTCGGCCGGCGCCTCCTCCAGCACGACGTGGGCGTTGGTGCCGCTGATGCCGAACGAGGAGACCGCGGCCCGGCGCGGGCGGTCGCTCGCCGGCCACGGCTCCGCCTCGCTCAGCAGCCGGACCGCTCCGGCGGACCAGTCGATGTGCGGCGAGGGCGCGTCCACGTGCAGGGTCCTGGGCGCGAGCCCGTGCCGCATGGCCTCGATCATCTTGAGCACGCCGGCCACCCCGGCCGCGCCCTGGGTGTGCCCGAGGTTGGACTTGACGGAGCCGAGGCGAAACGGCTCGCTGCGGTCCTGGCCGTAGGTGGCCATGAGCGCGTGGGCCTCGATCGGGTCGCCGAGCGTGGTGCCGGTGCCGTGGGCCTCGACGACGTCCACGTCGGACGCTCGCAGGCCCGCGTTGGCCAGCGCCTGGCGGATGACCCGCTGCTGGGACGGGCCGTTCGGGGCGGTGAGGCCGTTGGAGGCGCCATCGGAGTTGACCGCCGAGCCGCGGATCACGGCCAGGATGCGCCGGCCGTTGCGGCGGGCGTCGGCCAGCCGCTCCAGCAGCAGCACGCCCACGCCCTCGGAGAACCCGGCGCCGTCGGCCGCGGCCGCGAACGACTTGCACCGCCCGTCGCCGGCCAGCCCGCGCTGCCGGCTGAACTCCACGAAGACCGCCGGGTTGGACATCACGGTGACCCCGCCGGCCAGCGCCATGGTGCACTCGCCGGCTCGGATGGCCTGAACTGCCAGGTGTACCGCCACCAGCGACGACGAGCACGCGGTGTCCACGGTGAGGACGGGCCCCTCCAGGCCGAGCGTGTAGGCGACGCGGCCGGACACCACGCTGCTCGCGCTGCCGGTGCCCAGGTAGCCGGCGACGCTCGGCGGGACGTCGGTGAGCCGGGCGCCGTAGTCGTGGTACATCACGCCGGCGAAGACCCCGGTCCGGCTGCCGCGGACGCCGCGCGGGTCGATGCCGGCCCGCTCGAAGGCCTCCCACGCGGCCTCCAGCAGCACCCGCTGCTGCGGGTCCATGGCCGGGGCCTCGCGCGGCGAGATGCCGAAGAACACCGGGTCGAAGCCGCCCGCGTCGGCGAGGAAGCCGCCTTCGAGGCTGATGTCGCCGTCCAGCGCCGCCAGGTCCCAGCCCCGGTCGTCCGGGAAGCCGCCGACCGCGTCGCCGCCGGTGCGCACCAGCTCCCACAGGTCCTCGGGCGAGTTGACCCCGCCGGGGAACCGGCAGGCGGTCCCGACCACCGCGATCGGCTCGCCGCCGGCCGCGGTCAGCCTCCGGTTCTCCTTGCGCAGCCGCTCGTTCTCGGTCATCGCCGCGCGCAGCGCCTCGACGACGCGGGCCTCGGTCGGACTCATTCCTGGCTCCACTCGTTCAGCGCCAGGCTGACGAGATCGTCCACGTCCATCGTGGCGATCTCGCTCGCCTCTTCCGGCTCCGGTTCGCCGCTGCGGTCCGCGTTCGGGGCCAGGCGCAGCAGCGGCTCCAGCAGCCCGTGCTCGCGCAGCCGCTCCAGGGGGATCTCCGCGAGCAGCCGGCGGGTCTGCGCGTCCTCGTCGGGCTCGTCGCCGCCGAGCTGCTCGAAGATGTGCCCGGCCACCAGGGCCGGGGTCGGGAAGTCGAAGACCAGGCCGGCCGGCAGCCGCAGCCCGGTGGCACCGTTGAGCCGGTTGCGCAGGGCGAGCGAGGTGAGCGAGTCGAAGCCCAGCTCGCCGAACGCGGTCTCGGGCGCCACCTCGGCGGCCGAGCCGTGGCCGAGGACCGCGGCGACGTGCCCGCGGACGAACTCGACCAGCTCGCGCCCGCGCTCGTCCGGGCCGAGGCCGCGCAGCCGGGCCTGCAGGCCGGCCGCTCCCCCGCCGTCGTCGGCGATGCGGCGCACCGGGGCGCGGACCAGGCCGCGCAGCACGCCCGGGAGCGGGCCGTTGGCGGCCACCGCGCGCAGCGCCGGCAGGTCGAAGCGGACCGGCACGAGGAGCGGGGCGCCGAAGGAGCCGACCCGGTCGAGGACGCTCAGTCCGTCCGCGGCGCTCAGCGGTACCGTGCTGCCCCGGTTCATCCGCCGCCGCTGCGCCTCGCCGAGGTGGCCGGTCATCTCGCTGGCCTCCTCCCACAGGCCCCAGGCGAGCGAGACGGCGGGCAGCCCGGCCGCCCGCCGGTGGTGGGCCATCGCGTCCAGGAACGCGTTGGCGGCGGCGTAGTTGGCCTGGCCCGGGTTGCCGAGCACGCCGGCGACCGAGGAGAAGAGCACGAACGCCGACAGTGGCCGGTCGCGGGTGGCCGCGTGGAGGTTGACCACGGCGTCGACCTTGGGCCGCAGCACGTGCTCGAGGCGCTGCGGGGTGAGGGAGCCGATGATGCCGTCGTCCATGGTGCCGGCGGTGTGGATCACGCCGGTGAGCCGGATGCCGTCCAGCGCGGCGTCGAGCTGGGCGCGGTCGGCGACGTCGGCGGCCACCACGGCCACCTCGGCGCCGGCCGCCTCGAGCTCGCCGGCCAGCGCGGCCGCGCCGGGCGCCTCGGGTCCGCGCCGGCTGAGCAGCAGGAGACTCCGCACGCCGCGCTCGTGGACGAGGTGCCGGGCCAGCAGCGCGCCCAGCGCGCCGGTGCCTCCCGTGATGAGCACGGTTCCGTCGCCCAGGTCCGGCGGCTCGGTCTCGTCCGGTTCGGCCCGGACCAGGCGGGCGGCCAGGGGCGTGCCGTTGCGGATGGCCACCTGCGGCTCGTCGGTGTCGAGGATCGCGGGCAGCGTGGCCAGGGACTCGGGCGTGCCGTCGTGGTCGACCAGCAGGAAGCGGTCCGGGTTCTCGGCCTGGGCGGCGCGCAGGAGGCCCCAGAGCGGGGCGGCGGCCAGGTCCGGCACGTCCTCGCCGGGGCCGGCCGCGACCGCGCCGCGGGTCACTACAACCAGCTTGGCGTCCGCGCAGCGCTCGTCGGTCAGCCAGCGCTGCACGGTGCCGAGCGCGGTCACCGCCGTGGCCCGCGCGGACGCCGCGAGGTCGTCGCCCGGCTCACTGCCGACGTGCAGCCCGACGAACGGGGGCACGGGGTCGGGCAGGGCGTCCAGGTCGGGCAGGGGCCGCGGCGAGCCGAGGGCGATCGGGTGCCACTCGACGCGGAAGAGGGAGCCGTCGCCGTCGGCCTGGCGCAGCTGCTCGGCCGAGACCGGGCGCAGGACGAGGGACTCGACGCGGGCGACCGGGCGGCCGGCGGCGTCGGCAACGTCCATGCGGACCGCGGAGCCGGCCGGGCTCAGCCGCACCCGCAGGGCGGTCGCGCCAGCCGCGAAGAGGCGCACGCCGGCCCAGGCGAACGGCAGCCGCAGCCGCTCCTGATCGGCCGGCTCGAGCAAGCCGATGGCGTGCTGCGCCGCGTCGAGCAGGGCGGGGTGCAGTCCGAATCGGGCCGCCTCGTCGCGGCGGTCCTCCGGGAGGGCGATCTCGGCGTAGACGTCGTCGCCGAGGCGCCAGGCGGCGCGCAGGCCCTGGAAGACCGGGCCGTAGCCGTACCCGGACTCGAAGGTGTTGCGGTAGAAACCGTCGAGCGGCACGGGTCGGGCGCCGCTCGGCGGCCACTGCGCCGGTGGGCCGCCGGGGGCTTCGGGCGCGCCGGGGGCCAGCTCGCCGACCGCGTGCCGGGTCCACGCGTCCTCCTCTTCCCGGCGCGAGTGGACGGTGAGCGCCCGCCGCCCGTCCCCGTCCGGCTCACCGATCCAGACCTGCAGCTGTACGGCACCCGCCCCGCCCAGCGTCAGCGGCGTCTCGAGCGTCAGCTCGGCCAGCTCCCCGCAGCCGGTCTCCTGGCCGGCCCGCAGCGCGAGCTCGACGAAGCCGGTGCCGGGCAGCAGCACGGTGTCGGCGACCGCGTGGTCGGCCAGCCACGGGTGGGTGCGCAGCGACAGCCGCCCGGTCAGCAGGAACTCGTCCCGGTGCGCCACCGCGACGGCCGCCCCGAGCAGCGGGTGGTCCGCCCCGGCCAGCCCCGCGCCGGCCACGTCGGCGCCCCCTGCGCCGTTGTCCAGCCAGAAGCGGCGGCGCTGGAACGGGTACGTCGGCAGCTCCACCCGCTCGCCGCCGCCGGCCGTGAGCCGGGCCCAGTCGACCGGCACGCCCCGCACGAACGCCTCGGCGAAGGAGGCCAGCAGCCGCGCCCGGCCCCCGTCGTCGCGGCGCAGCGTCCCGGTGACGGCCGCGTCGACGCCCAGCGCCTCGCAGGTCGCCTGCACCCCGCCGGTGAGCACCGGGTGCGGGCTGACCTCGACGAAGGCGCGGTGCCCGGCGCCGATCGCGCGGCGGACGGCGGCGTCGAAGCGCACGGTACGGCGCAGGTTGGTGAACCAGTACCCCGCGTCCATGCCGGCCGTGTCGAGCGGCTCGCCGTCGACGGACGAGATCAGCGCGACGTCCCCGGCCCGCGGCGTGATCTCCTTGAGCGCGGCCAGCACGTCCTCGCGGATCGCGTCGACCTGCGCGGAATGGGAGGCGTAGTCGACCGGGATGCGCTTGGCCCGCAACCCCGCCGCCTCGCACCGGGCCAGCAGCTCGTCGAGGGCGTCGGCGTCGCCGGAGACCACGGTGGCCTCGGGCCCGTTGACGGCGGCCAGCGAGAGCCGCTCGCCCCAGGCGGCGATCCGCGCGGCGGCCGCGTCGGCCGGCTCGGGCAGGGACACCATGCCGCCCTTGCCCGACAGCGCGGTCAGCGCCCGGCTGCGCAGCGCCACCGCCCGCGCCCCGTCGGCGAGGGCGAGCCCACCGGCCACGACCGCGGCGGCGATCTCGCCCTGCGAGTGCCCGATGACGGCCGCGGGCCGCACGCCGGCCTCCCGCCACACGTGGGCGAGGCAGACCATGACCGCCCACAGCGCGGGCTGGACCACGTCGACCCGGTCGAGCCCGGGCGCGCCGGGCCGCTGCCGCAGCACGTCGTCGAGCGACCAGTCCACGAACGGCGCCAGGGCCGCGGCGCACTCGGCGATCCGCTCGGCGAAAACGGGCTCGGCGTCGAGCAGCTCGGCGGCCATGGCGGGCCACTGGGAGCCCTGGCCGGGGAAGACCAGCACAGGGGCGAGCGGGCCGGCGGCCACGCCCTGGACGAGCTGGGCGGCCGGCTCGCCGGACGCGAGGGCGGCCAGGCCGGCGAGCAGCTCGTCGCGGTCGGCGGCGAGCACCACGGCCCGGTGGTCGAAGAGCGCCCGTCCGGCGGCGAGCGTCGGCACGACCGCGGCCGGCGTCAGATCCGGGTGGGCGAGCAGGTGGGCCCGCAGCTGCGCGGCCCGGTCCCGCAGCGCCGCGGCCGACCGCGCCGACAGCACGCACGGGGCGAGGCCTTCACGGGAACTGTCCTCGGCGGCGGGAACCGCTTCGAGGATGACGTGGGCGTTGGTGCCGCTCATGCCGAACGCCGAGACGGCGGCGCGGCGCGGCCGGTCGCCGGCCGGCCACGGGCGGGCCTCCTGCAGCAGCCGCACCGCGCCGCCCGACCAGTCGACCTGCTCCGATGGCCGCTCGGCGTGCAGGGTGCGGGGCAGCACCCCGTGGCGCAGCGCCTCGACCATCTTCATGACGCCCGCGATGCCGGCGGCGGCCTGGGTGTGCCCGATGTTCGACTTCACCGAGCCGAGCCACAACGGGCGGTCCCGATCCCGGCCGTAGGTGGCCAGCAGCGCCTGGGCCTCGATCGGGTCGCCCAGCGACGTGCCGGTGCCGTGCGCCTCGACGGCGTCGACCTGCTCGGCGTTGAGCCGGGCGTCGGCGAGCGCGGCCCGGATCACGTCCTGCTGGGCCGGCCCGCGCGGGGCGGTCAGGCCGTTGGAGGCGCCGTCGGAGTTCACCGCGGAGCCGCGCACGACGGCCAGCACCGGGTGCCCGGCCCGGCGGGCGTCGGCCAGCCGCTCGACGATCATCATGGCGACGCCCTCGCCGAAGCCGAAGCCGTCCGCGTCGGCCGAGAACGGCTTGCACCGCCCGTCGCCGGCCAGGCCGCGCTGCCGGCTGAACTCGATGAACCCGGCCGGGGTGGGCAGGATCGTGGCCCCGCCGACCAGCGCGAGCGACGACTCGCCGAGGCGCAGCGAGCGGACCGCCAGGTGCAGCGCGACCAGCGACGAGGAGCAGGCGGTGTCGACGGTGACCGCCGGGCCTTCCAGGCCCAGGACGTAGGAGATCCTTCCGGAGGCGACGCTGGCCGAGACGCCGGTGCCGACGTACCCCTCCACCCCCTCCGGCAGGTCGTCCAGGCCGGCGCCGTACCCGGAGGCCAGCGCGCCGACGAACACGCCGGTCCGGCTGCCCTTCACGCCGGCCGGGTCGATGCCGGCGTGCTCGAAGGCCTCCCAGGCGGTCTCCAGCAGGAGGCGCTGCTGCGGGTCCATGGCCAGGGCCTCGCGCGGGGAGATGCCGAAGAAGGCGTTGTCGAACTCGCTGGCGTCGTAGAGGAAGCCGCCCTCGCGGGTGTAGACCGAGCCGGGACGGTCGGGGTCGGGGTCGTACAGCGCCTCCAGGTCCCAGCCCCGGTCCTCGGGGAAGCCGCCGATGGCGTCGCGGCCGGCGGACACCAGCGCCCACAGGTCGGCCGCGGAGCGCACGCCGCCCGGGAAGCGGCAGGCCATGCCGACGACGGCGATCGGCTCGGCGCCGGCCGACTCCAGGTCGAGCATCCGCTGCCTGGTCTCGGCCAGCTCGACCGTGACCAGCCGCAGGTACTCGCGCAGCTGCTGCTCAGTGGCCATCGCCGGTCCCCCCGTGGCGTCCAACGGTTCCCACGTCACGACCTCCCGAGCTGGGTGCGGATGAAGGCGAACATCTCGTCGTCGCTGGCGTCCTGCAGGCGCTCGGAGACGCTCTCCGAGGCGGTTTCGGCGGAGGCGCCGGCGGCCTGCCAGCGGGCCAGGATCGCCTGCAGGCGGCGGGTGATCTCGGCCCGCTCCTCCTCGGCGACCGCGGCCGAGCCGAGGCTGGCCTCGATGCGGTTGAGGTCGGCCCGCAGCGTGGAGGCGACCGGCTCCTGCTCCGGCAGCAGCTCCGCGCGCAGCCGCTCCACCACTGCGCGCGGCGCCGGGTGGTCGAACACCAGCGTGGCCGGCAGGTCCAGGCCGGTGGCCGCGCCGAGCTGGTTGCGCAGCTCGACCGCGGTCAGCGAGTCGAAGCCGAGCTCCTTGAACGCCCGGTCCGGCCCGACCTCGGCGACGTCGGCGTGGCCGAGCACCGCGGCGACGTGCGAGCGGACCAGATCGGTGAGGACCGCGTCGCGCTCGTCGGGGCCCAGCCCGGCCAGCCGGGCCCGCAGCGCGAGCGCCGCCCCGGACGGCTCGCCGGCCCCGGGCTCGCGGCGGGCCGCGTCCAGCGCGGGCCGGGCCGGGGCCAGGTCGTCGAGCAGCCGGCTGGGCCGCACCGACGTGAACAGCGGCACGAACCGGTCCCAGTCGACGTCGGCCACCGCGATCGCCGCCGAGCCGGGCGCCCGCCCGAGCACGGCCAGGGCCCGCTGCGGATCGAGCGGGTTGAGCCCGTGCCGGGCCACGCCCGCGGCGCCGTCCCGCGCCTGCCACAGCCCCCACGCGACGGACAGCGCCGCAAGACCCCGCGCCCGCCGGTCCTCGGCCAAGGCGTCAAGCCGGGCGTTGGCCGCGGCCCAGGCGCCGTGGCCGCGGCTGCCCCACAGCGCGGCGACCGACGAGAACACCACGAAGGCGTCGAGCCCGGTGTCGCCCAGCGCCGCGTCCAGCCGCTCGGCGAGGCCGGTCCGGGCGGAGACCACGGCCGCGTACCGCTCCACGGTCAGCTCGTCCAGGTCGGCGAGCTCGAGCCGCCCGGCGGTGTGCACCACGGCGCGCAGCGACGCACCGTAGCGCTCCACCAGGGCGGCCGGGTCGGGGTCCTCGACGGTGAACCGGATGCCGTCGAGCCCATCGAGCCCGGCGGTCCCGGTCACCACGATGTGCTCGGCGCCCGCCCCGGCGAGCCAGCGGACCGCCTCGGCCGCCGGCTGCGGGTCACCCTCCGCGGTGACGATCACGGTGCCGCGCGGCGACCAGCCCGGCGCGTCGGCCTCCGCGGCGGCGGCGACCCGGCGGACGAGGACCCCGCCGGCCCGCACCGCGAACTGGTCCTCCCCGTCGGCCGCGGCGAGGAGCGCTGCGAGCCGCGCGGCCGCGGCGTCGTCGAGCGTGGACGGCAGGTCGACCAGGCCGCCCCAGCGTTCGGGGCGCTCCAGGGCGGCGACCCGGCCGAGTCCCCACAGCTGGGCCTGGGCCGCGCCGGGCACCGCCTCGCCGTCCTCGGTGGCGACCGCGCCGCGGGTCAGGCACCACAGCGGGGGGCCGCCGGGCTCGAGCGCCCGCAGCAGCGCCAGGGTCGCCGCGGCGCCGACCGGCACGGCCGGGTGGGCCGGGTGCGGGCGCTCATCGATGCCGAGCAGGGACAGCACGCCGGCCAGCGGGCGCCCGGCGTTGGCGACGGCCTTCTCGACGAGGTCGGCGTCGGCCGCGTCCACCGTGAGCGACTCGACGTCGAGGCCGGCCGCCTCCAGCCCGGCGGCGAGGGCGTCGGTCCACGGGTCGGCGCCGAGCGGGCGCACGAGCAGCCAGGCGCCGTTCGGCGGTCGTCCTTGCGAGGAGGTGTACCGCACCCAGGCCGCCCGATAGCGCCACGTCTGCTCCCGGCGGCGCCGGCGCCAGGTGCTGAGCACCGGCAGCGCGGGCGCCAGGGCCTGCGGGTCGGCGGGCTCCAGCGTGCGGGCCAGGTCGTCGAGGTCGCCGCCCTCGACCGCGGCCCAGAAGCGCGCCTCGGCCGCGTCGGCGACCCGGTCCTCGGGGGCTTGGGCGGGCGTGGGCTCCAGCCAGTACCGCTGCCGCTGGAACGGATAGGTGGGCAGCTCGACGACCCCGGACGCGCCGGTGAGCCGCGACCAGTCGACCGCCACCCCGCGGGTCCACAGCGCGCCCGCCGCGGCGACCAGGCTGGGCGGCTCGGGCCGGTCGGCGCGAAGGGTGGGCACGACGGCCGCCCCGGGCAGGTTCTCCTCGACCATCGAGGCGAGCACGGCCCGCGGCCCGATCTCCAGGAACACGTCGGCGCCCTGCTCCCGCGCGGCGGCGACGCCCTCGGCGAAGCGCACCGGCCGCCGCACGTGGCGGACCCAGTAGTCGACGGTCCGCAGGTCGTCCCCGCCGGCCAGCCGCCCGGTGAGGTTGGAGACGACCGGGATGCGCGGCGGCTCGAAGGCCAGCCCGGCCAGCGCCGCGCCGAACTCGGCGAGCATCGGCTCCATCAGCGGCGAGTGGAAGGCGTGCGAGACCGTCAGCGCGCGGGTGCGAAACCCGTCGGCGGCCAGCCGTCCGGCGATCGCGGTCAGCGCCGGCCCGTCGCCGGAGAGCACGACCGAGGCGGGCCCGTTGAGCGCGGCCAGCCCCACGAGGTCTTCGTGGCCGCGGAGGTACGGCGTGACGTCCCCCTCCGACGCCTTCACCGACACCATCCCCCCGCCGCCGGGCAGCGCCTGCATCAGCCGCCCGCGGGCCGTCACCAGCGCGGCGGCGTCGGGCAGCGACAGCACCCCGGCGACGTGCGCGGCGGCGATCTCGCCGACGGAGTGGCCGGCGAGCACGTCGGGGGTGACGCCCCACGACTCGATCAGCCGGAAGAGGGCGACCTCGACGGCGAAGAGGCCGCACTGGGCCCACTGCGTCTGGTGCACCAGCTCGTCCTCGCCGAACACAATCTCGCGCAGGCGCGGGTCGAACTGGGCGCAGATCTCGTCGAACGCGGCGGCGAAGACGGGGAATGCGGCGTACAGCTCGCGGCCCATGCCGGGCCGCTGCGCGCCCTGCCCGGAGAAGACCACGGCGAGGCGCGGGCGCGGGCCGGCCGTGCCCCGGACGAGGGCGGCGTGCACGCCCGAGCCGGCGAGGGCGCTCAGGGCGTCGCGCAGCCCGTCGGCGTCCTCGGCCACGACCACCGCGCGGTGCTCCAGCGCCGACCGGGTGGCGGCCAGCGAGTGGGCCAGCGCGGCCGGGTCGGTGCCGGGCCGGGCGTCGAGGCGGTCCCGCAGCCGGGCGGCCAGGGCGGGCAGCGCCGGGGCGGTGCGGGCGGAGAGCACGAAGGGCAGCGGACCGGCCGGCGGCTCCGCGGGGTCCGGCACCCGGGCGTCCGGTGGGGCCTCCAGCACGACGTGGGCGTTGGTGCCGCTGATGCCGAAGGACGAGACCGCGCAGCGGCGCGGCCGGTCCGCCTCCGGCCAGGGCACCGCGTCGGTGAGCAGCGCGACCGCGCCGGAGTCCCAGTCGACCGCGGACGACGGCGCGTCCACGTGCAGGGTCCTCGGCAGCCGCCCGTGCCGCATCGCCAGCACCATCTTGATGACCCCGGCCACGCCGGCGGCGGCGGCGGAGTGGCCGATGTTCGACTTGATCGAGCCGAGCCACAGTGGACGGTCCGCCGGCCGGTCCTGGCCGTAGGTCGCCAGCAGCGCCTGCGCCTCGATTGGGTCGCCCAGCGACGTGCCGGTGCCGTGCGCCTCTACGGCGTCCACATCGGCCGGGCCGATCCGGGCGGCGGCCAGCGCGGCGCGGATGACCCGCTGCTGGGAGGGGCCGTTGGGGGCGGTCAGGCCGTTGGAGGCGCCGTCGGAGTTGACCGCCGAGCCGCGCAGCACGGCGAGGATGCGGTGGCCGAGGCGCTCGGCGGCCGAGCGGCGCTCGACGAGCAGCAGGCCGACGCCCTCGGACCAGCCGACCCCGTCGGCCTGCTCGGCGAAGGCCTTGCAGCGCCCGTCCGGCGACAGGCCGCGCTGCCGGCTGAACTCGATGAACGCGGCCGGGGTGGGCAGCACCGCGACGCCGCCGGCCAGGGCCAGGTCGCACTCGCCGGCCCGCAGCGACTGGGCGGCGAGGTGCAGCGCGACCAGCGAGGAGGAGCAGGCGGTGTCGACCGTGACGGCGGGACCTTCCAGGCCGAACGCGTACGCCACCCGGCCGGAGGCGACGCTGGTCATGTTGCCGGTGCCGAGGTAGCCCTCGGTGCCCTCGTCGAGGGGGCCGACGTCGGTGCCGTACCCAGAGGAGACCGCGCCGACGAACACCCCGGTCCGGCTGCCGCGCAGCGCCGCGGGCACGACGCCGGCCCGCTCGAAGGTCTCCCAGGCGGTCTCCAGCAGCAGCCGCTGCTGCGGGTCCATGGCCAGGGCCTCGCGCGGCGAGATGCCGAAGAACCCGGGGTCGAAGTCGCCGGCGTCGCGCAGGAAGCCGCCGTGCCGGGTGACCGAGGTGCCGGTGCGCTCCGGGTCGGGGTCGTAGAGGGCGGCGAGGTCCCAGCCGCGGTCGTCGGGGAACTCGCCGACCGCGTCGACGCCGCCGAGGACCAGGTCCCACAGGTCGTCCGGGGAGGCGACGCCGCCGGGGTACCGGCAGGCCATGCCGACGATGACGATCGGGTCGTCGTCCCGGCGCACGGCGGTGGCGACCTTGGCCACCGCCCGGCGCGTGCCGGCCAGCTCCTCGTCGAGGTGGGCGGCGAGCGCCGCGGGGGTCGGATGGTCGAAGGTGAGCGTGGCCGGCAGCCGCAGGCCGGTCTCGGTGGTGAGGCGGTTGCGCAGCTCGACGGCGGTGAGCGAGTCGAAGCCGAGGTCGCGGAAGGCCCGGTCGGGCTCGACGACGGTCCCCTCGGGGTGGCCGAGCACGGCGACGACGTGCGAGGTGACCAGGGCGAGCAGCCGCTCGCGGCGCTCCCGGTCGTCGAGGCCGGCGAGCCGTCCGGCGGGTGCATTGCCGCCGGCCCGGCGGGCGGGGGCGCGCAGCATGCGCCGGTACAGCGGCGGGATCTCGCCCGCGCCGAGCTCGGCCCGCAGCGCGGCCGCGTCGAGGCGGATCGGGGCGAGGACGGGGCGGGGCGAGCCGACCGCGGCGTCGAGCAGCTCGAGTCCCTGCTCGTCGGTGAGGGGCAGGATGCCGCCGCGGGCCATGCGGGCGAGATCGCGTTCGTCGAGCTGCCCGGTGAGCCCGCTGGCGCGCGCCCACTGCCCCCACGCGAGCGAGTGCGCGGGCAGGTCCGCGGCCCGCCGATGCGCCGCGAGCGCATCCAGGAAGGTGTTCGCCGCCGCATAGTTGCCCTGCCCAGGACTGCCGAACACCCCGGCCGCGGAGGAGAACAACACAAACGCGGTCAGATCACCGGTCAGCTCGTGCAGGTTCCACGCCGCGTCGACCTTCGGCCGCAACACGGCGTCCAACCGCTCCGGGGTCAGCGACTCGACCACCCCGTCGTCGATCACGCCGGCCGTGTGCACCACCGCCCGGATCGTCTCCGACGCCAGCAGCCGCTCGACGGCCGCCCGATCGGCCAGATCGCAGGCGACGACCCGAGCCCCCAGCTCCGCCGCAAGCTCCTCGGCACCGGGCGCATCCATACCCGAACGGCTCACCAGCAACAGATCCCGCACGCCGTGCTTCGCCACGAGGTGCCGGGCAACCAGCGCACCGAGCGTCCCCGTCCCGCCGGTGACCAACACGGTCCCGTCGGTCGGCCAGACCGGCTCGGGCATCCGCAGCACAATCTTCCCGACATGCCGCGCCTGCCGCATGTACCGGAACGCCTCCCCCGCCCCCCGAATGTCGAACGCCGACACCGGCAGCGGCTCGAACGCCCCGACGATCTCACCCAGCAGCTCCCCGATCCGGTCCGGTCCCGCCTCCAGCAGGTCGAAGGCCCGGTATCCCGCCGGAGTGTCCGTGACGCGGATGTCGGTCTTGCCCATCTCCAGGAACCGCCCGCCCTCGGCCAGCAGACCGAACGACGCGTCGACGAACTCACCGGCGAGCGAGTTGAGGACCACGTCCATCGCCGGGAACTTCTCCGCGAAGCCCAGGTCCCGCGAGGACGCGATGTGGTCGTCGTCCAGGCCAAGCCCACGCAGCGTGTCCCACTTGCCCGGACTCGCCGTGGCAAAGACCTCCGCACCCCAACGACGGGCCAGCTGGATCGCGGCCATGCCCACGCCACCCGCGCCCGCGTGGATCAGTACCCGCTCACCCGCCCGAAGACCGCCGAGATCGGCCAGGCCGTACCAGGCGGTCAGGTAACAGATGGGCACGGACGCGGCCCGCTCGAACGACCAGTCGTCCGGAACGCGGGCCAGGGTGCGCTCGTCGGCGATGGCGTCACGGCCGAAGGCGCCGAGCAGCAGGCCGGTCACCCGGTCGCCGACGGCGAACCGGCCCGCGCCCGGGCCGGCCTCGACCACGACGCCGGCGCCCTCGTTGCCCATGCGGGCCTCGCCCGGGTACATGCCGAGCGCGATCAGCACGTCCCGGAAGTTCAGGCCGGCCGCCCGCACCGCCACCCGCACCTGCCCCGGCTCCAGCGGCGCCTGCGACTCCGGCGCCGGGACCAGCGACAGCCCGTCGAGGGTGCCGCCGCCGACGGTGTCCAGGCGCCACGGCCCCGCGGC